>NZ_DBMDDV010000022.1:0-47090 GCF_057431175.1 Gemmiger sp.
AAGGTGAGCGCCGCCAGTGGCGGATACAGCGAACCGAAGCAGGGGCAGCGGTCGCAGAGTGCGAGGGGCTTTTGCCCCCGAAGCACGATGCGGGTACCGCAGCCCGACATTATCGAGCATTTTGGCAACGCAGATGCCGTGCCGCAGCCGCCGGAGCGGTGCTTAAGCCGTAAGGCGGGAATTGTGCGGTATTGCCTCAATACGGTTGTAGGGGCCGGGCATACCCGGCCCCTACATTATTGCAATTTGTACACCGCGTCGATCAGCCGGTCCACATCGGTAAAATGCTCCAGCATCGAGCAATAGCGGCGCAGGGCGGCGGCACCGCGCAGGCCTTTCATATAGTGCATGGCCTGGCTGCGGGCCTGGGGCATGGCGGCCCACTCGCCCTTTTCCTCGCACATTTCGTAGATCTGCGCGCGCAGGGCGGCCATCCGCTGGTTCAGCGTCGGCTCGGGCGGGCGTTCCTCGCCCAGCAGCGCCGCGCGCACCTGTGCGAACAGCCAGGGGTCGCCCAGGGCGCCGCGCCCGATCATGACACCGTCGCAGCCGGTCTCTTTTAACAAGGTAAGCGCACCGTCTGCGCTGGTCACGTCGCCGTTCGCCAGCACCGGGATGGACACCGCCTGCTTGATGGCCGCGATGGCTGCCGTATCGATGGGCGGGATGTACATTTGCTCCCGCGTGCGGCCATGCACGGCAATCAAATCCGCGCCGCCCGCTTCCAGCTGCTTGGCGACCTCGACGCCGGTCAGGTTGTCGGCATCCCAGCCGATGCGCATTTTCACGGTCAGCGGGGTATCGTCGCCCAGCGCCTTGCGGGCGGCGGCTGCCATCTGCCCGCAGAGCGGCGGGTCAAGCAGGAGCTTACTGCCCGCGCCGCTGCTGGTGATCTTGGGCGCGGGGCAGCCCATATTGATATCAAGGATGTCGAACCGGATGCCCTTTTCCCGGACAAATAGAATTGCCTTTGCCATGGACTCCGGCTCTGCGCCGAACAGCTGGATGGAATACAGGCCGTGGGGATGCTCATCCTTGAGCAGTTTCAGCGATTTGCGGTCGCCGAAATTCAGCGCCTTGGCGCTGGCCATCTCGCTGACGGTCCAGGCCGCACCGTGGTCGGCCATCAAATGGCGGCACGCCGCGTCGGTCAGCCCCGCCATCGGCGCAAACACCGCCCCGGTGGGGATTTGTAGGTTGCGTAGCTGCATAGTTCCTCCTTAAAAAGGCTTCCCCCCCTTGGAGGAAGCTGTCACCGAAGGTGACTGATGAAGGGCAAGTTTGCCCTGCCGCCCCTTCCTGGGCAATCACGGCAGGGCAGCCCCTCCTCCGGCGCTTTGCGCCACCTTCCCCCAAGGGGGAAGGCTTTTTTATTTTGTAATCTATTCTACCATATTTTCCGCAAATGTGGTATACTGAAATGTAGATTGTTTATAAGGAGTATTGCGCATGAAACTCATGGTCTTGGACGGCAACAGCCTGGTCAACCGCGCGTTTTTCGGCATCAAGCTGTTGACGACGAAGGATGGCCGCTACACCAACGCCATCTACGGCTTCCAGAATATCCTGCTCAACCTGCTGGCGGCCCACAAACCGGACGCTGTCGCCATCGCCTGGGACGAGCGCGCGCCCACCTTCCGTCACAACGCCTACGACGGCTACAAGGCCACCCGCCACGGTATGCCCGAGGAACTGGCCCAGCAGATGCCGGTGCTGAAGGAACTTCTGACTGACCTGGGCTTTGTGCAGGTCAGCAAGGCCGGCTGGGAGGCCGACGATATTTTAGGCACGCTGGCCGCCGCCTGTGAGGCTGCGGGCGGTACGACGCTGCTGGCGACCGGCGACCGGGACAGTTTGCAATTAGTGGACGATGCCACGACTGTTTTGCTGGCAACGAACAAGGAGACCCTTCCCATGGACCCCGCCGCCATCCGCGAGAAATACGGCATCGAGCCGCCGCAGCTCATTGACGTCAAGAGCCTGATGGGCGATGCTTCGGACAACATCCCCGGCGTGCCCGGCATCGGCGAGAAAACCGCACTGGCGCTGATCTCCAAATTCGGCAGCCTGCAGGGCGTGTATGACAACATCGAGGACAAGGCCGTCAAGCCCGGCCAGCGGGCCAAGCTGACCGCCAACCGCGACAAGGCCGACCTTTCCTATATGCTGGGCACGATCCGCAAGGACGCACCGATCGAATCCGACCCCGCCGCCTATGTCCGCCAACCCGGCGACCCGACTGCCGCCGCGCAGCTGCTGGCCGCGCTGGAAATGCACAAGATGGTGGCCCGCTGGGGCCTGGAGGAGGGCGCAGCCCCCGCCGCTGCGGACACCGCCCCGCTGGAAACAGTGGAGCCGTCCCCCCTGCCGCTGCTGTTGGAGGGCCGCTTCTACGCCGCCCAGAGCGCGAGCAAAGAGGGCGACAGCGCGTGGTATCTCGTGCAGGGCAAGGACGTCTACCTACCCGACGCGGACCGGCTGGCCGCCATCCTCGACGGCGATGCCGAAATCTGGGCCTTTGACGCAAAGCCCCTCTACCGGCTGGCACTGGAACATGGCGGCATCGGTAAGGCGCTGCGGTTTGACGGCAAACTGGCTGCCTACCTGTTGAACCCCTCGGCCAGTGGGTACGAGGTCCACTCCCTGGCTGCCGAGTACGGCGTACACGCCGACTTCACATGCGAGGCTACCCCCGACGCGGGCGTGCTGGCGGGCCTGTGTGATGCGCTGGCCGCCGCGCTGGACGAGAGCGGCCAGCGCAAACTGCTGGACGAGATGGAGCTGCCGCTGGCCCGCGTGCTGGCTGACATGGAGCGCATCGGCTTTGCAGTGGACGCCGACGGCATCCGCGCCTTTGGCGACAGCCTACGGGGCGAGCTGGACGGCATTTTAAACAATATTTATACAGAAGTTGGCTATGAGTTCAACGTAAACAGCCCGAAGCAGCTGGGCGAGGCCCTGTTTGACAAGCTGGGCCTGCCGCCGCGCAAGAAAAACGCCCGCGGCTATTCCACCGACGCCGAGACGCTGGAAAGTCTGCGGCCGTACAGCCCGGTCATCGACGAGATTTTGAAATACCGCACCTACTCCAAGCTGCTGTCCACCTACGTGGACGGCCTGCTGAACGCCACGGCCGCGGATGGGCGCGTACACTCGACCTTTATCCAGACCGAGGCCCGCACCGGGCGCATTTCGTCCACCGAGCCAAACTTGCAGAACATCCCCATCCGCACCGAGCTGGGCAGCCGGTTACGCAGCTACTTTGTGGCTGGGCAAGGTGAGACACTGGTGGACGCCGACTACTCCCAGATCGAGCTGCGCATCCTCGCGCACATCACCGGCGACGAGCATATGCAGCAGGCGTTCTTGAACGGCGCAGACATCCACCGCTCGACTGCCGCCAAAATCTACCACATTCCTGAGAGCGAGGTCACGCCGCAGCTGCGTTCGGCCAGCAAGGCCATCAACTTTGGCATCATGTACGGCAAGGGCGCGTTCAGTCTGGGCAAGGATCTGGGCATTTCGGTCAAGGAGGCCGATGCGTTCCTAAAGACCTACCTCGACACCTTCCCGAAGGTGGACGGTTATATGAAGGACTGCATCGCCCACGCCAAGGACAAGGGCTATGTGGAGACGCTGTTTGGCCGCCGCCGCGCTTTGCCGGAGCTGGCAAGTTCCAACTTCCAGGTGCGTGCCAGCGGTGAGCGGATGGCACGCAACACGCCCATCCAGGGCACGGCGGCGGATATCATCAAGCTGGCGATGGTCCATGTCTGGCAGCGCCTGCGGGATGAAAAGCTGCAGGCCCGGCTGCTTTTGCAGGTACACGATGAGCTGATCGTCGAAGCGCCCGATGCCGAAATTGACGAAGTAAAGCGCATTTTGAAAGAAGAAATGGAAAACGTTGTGCATTACAGCGTCCCCCTGACGACCGAGGTAGGCACCGGCAAGACATGGCTTGCTGCCCATTAAAACAGCGGCACGACCGTAGGGCCGGGTATGTCCGGCCCCCACCCGACAGAGGCCGCACTTTTCCGGGAAAATCGCAATCAAGAAAACGTTGAGGGCCGGGTATGCCCGGCCCCTGCATAGAGGTTTTGTGTATGTATGTTTTAGGGATCGAGTCCACCTGCGACGAGACGGCGGCGGCGATCGTGGAGAATGGCCGAAAGGTCATTTCCAACATCATCTCCACCAGCGTCAGGGAGCAGGCACTCTACGGCGGCGTTGTGCCGGAGATTGCCAGCCGCCGCCATGCGGAATATATCAGCGCCACCGTTGACAAGGCGCTGGCCGACGCCAATATGACCATTGCCGATGTGGACGCTGTGGCCGTGACCTTTGCGCCGGGGCTGATCGGCGCGGTGCTCGTCGGCGTCAACTTTGCCAAGGGGCTGGCCTATGCGGCAAACAAGCCGCTGGTGCCGGTGCATCACCTGCGCGGGCATATCGCCGCCAACTATCTGACCCACCAGGATCTGAAACCGCCGTTTCTCTGCCTGGTCGCCAGCGGCGGGCACAGCCATATTGTGCTGGTGGAGGATTGGTGCCGCTACAAAATCTTAGGCCGCACCGTAGACGACGCCGCAGGCGAAGCCTACGACAAGGTAGCCCGCACACTGGGTCTGCCCTACCCCGGCGGCCCCAGCGTTGCCGCCGCCGCGCGGGACGGCAACCCCAAGGCCTACAAACTGCCGGTGCCCCATGTGGACGGCAAGTACAACGTCAGCTTCAGCGGCCTGAAAACCGCCGTCATCAACGAAGTGCATAACGCCGAGCAGAAGGGCCAGGCCGTCAACGTAGCCGACATGGCCGCCAGTTTCCAGGAGCGTATTGACCAGATTTTGGCGAAAAAGCTACTGGCCGCAGCCGCCGACACCAACGCCCAACAGGTAGTTTTAGCGGGCGGCGTAGCCGCCAACGGTCGTCTGCGCCAGCTGGTGAACGATGGTGCCCAAAAGCTGGGCGCAAAAGTCTATCTGCCCGAGCTGAAATATTGCGGCGATAACGGCGCCATGATCGCCGCCCAGGGCTACTACGAGTACCAGGACGGCAACCTGGCCGACTGGACCCTCAACGGTCTGCCGACATTGCCGATCGATTACCGGTGATCCGTACAAAAAAACTCCGCACAGCAAAATGCTGTGCGGTATTTTTTATCGCTGCATCGGGCCAAACAGGCACTTTTTACCTGTCTGGCTCTGCAAATCAGCCTTGCGTTGCAAATAGTGGAAGTAATCCTCATCCACGGCGCAATGGTTCTTTTTGCTGTACAGATTGCACCGGCGGCAGAAGAGAAAATACGGCAGCAGATACCCCGCCCCCAGGCAGCGGCGCACAAGGTCGTACCGCTCGCTGCGGGCGGTTTCTTTTTGCAGGCTGGCCGGGCGGTGGGCCAAATCAACAAAGCCGCGCTTCGCGTAGTCGATTTCGATGCCCTCTTTGGCAAAGAACGGGACAACGTCATGCTCGACCCACTTGCCGTGGCAAATGCCCATCCACTGGCCCTTGTGGTAGCCGTAGTTCAAAAAGCGCGCTTCCTCGTTGAGGACGCAGTAGAACTTATCCTTCGGGTGGGCGGCGGTCAGCACATTGCAGCGCTCCTCCCAGTCCCAGGGGCTTACCTTGTGGTTCCAGTACTCAGCAAATTTATCAGTGCGCCAGACCGCCGCCTGCATATTCAGCGTGTAGCGGTTGCCCACCGGCAGGCGGCGGTAGCCGGGGTAACGGTCCACTTCCCAATCGTAGAGCGCCTCGGTGATATCGCTGCTGAAATAGACGATATCCCGGTCCGCATCCATCCAGCGCACCAGGTCATGCAGGCGGTCCATCTTCACCGGCTCCCGCAGGAAGAAGTCATCCAGCATCAGAAGAGTGTACTCGGTCTTGACCCGGCGCAGCGCGTCGGTCATGCGCTCACCGTAGGTGGCGGCGCTGCTGTGTACACATTCGATATTCAGTCCTTCAAAGTGGAAGTCCTTGCTCTCGGTGTTGAGCAGAATGCGCATATCCAGCGGCGCAAAATACCGTTTCAGCAGCGTAAAAAACGGCTGCCACAGATCCTCGTAGGCGTCGCAGCTGTTGACCAGCATGGTCATGCGGTTCTGCCATTGTGCTTCGTTCATCGTCATTTTCCTTTTTTGAAAAGGTGGTTTTGGCTCCAGCGGGCCGCGCGCATGGCAAAGTGGTTCCACCGCTGCACTGCCGGGGAAAGCTGTGTCTCCGGCGCATCTTTGCGCAGGGCCGGGATGTCCAGATACCGCGCCTTGCTGCGGATGCGCACCACGCAGGGGAACGGCAGATGGTCCCATCCTTCCGGGTAGCAGAAGGACGGATCCAGCACACGGAAGTCATGGCGGAACAGGATGTAGCGGTTGATCTGGGATTCATCGTGCCACAGTGCAATGACGTTGTGCTGCAAGTCCCGGCGAATGCGCTTGTCCAGCGTGCGGCACAGCTCCAAAAACGCCGGGGCCATGCCGCCGTTGACGCCGCCGCAGACGTAGTATTTTCCCAGTCCGTAGGGGATGCAGGCCGTGCTGCGCGGGTTGCGGTCGTAGGTGAACTCATAGTTCGGCTTTGCGTAGAAGGAGGGATGCTGCACAACGAGCAGCCGTTCCCCTTTTTCGGCCCGGGGCAGCAGCATTTCCCGCGTGACAGGCTGCATAAACTGCGCGTTGGCGTTGAAAAAGAAGATGTAGTCAAAGCCGCGCAGAGCCTGCTCCTGCTTCAAGAAAATCTCAAATCGGCGCAGTGTGGCAAACGGCCAGGAGTAGGCCTCCTGCGGGCAGATATGCACGCGGGGGTTCTCCTCCCCCGGCAGAGCGTCCGCATCGGTGAACACAAAATAGTGTACCTCGCAGTCGCGCAGCAGGTATTGCTCCGCGCTCTCGTAAAATTCCGGCCAGAACACCGTATACTTGCCGGTGGCAATATACAGCGCCGCAACCTTCGTCATCATTCTTCCGCCCCCAGGGTGACAGCGGGTTCGGGCAGGCAGATGGGGCCCCAGGCGCGGCGGTTCCAGCCCTCGTAATAGGTGGCAAAGGTGTCCACCAGTTGGAACTGGATGCCGGGGACCCAATCCTCGACGCCGTAGGTGCCGCCGCCGTAGGAGGTAATGACCGTGAAGTAGTTGCTGTACTTGCCCACGGTCAGCACGCTCAGGTCATACTCCGCCGTAAACTCGTTGATGCCGGGCTGCAGGGTCAGGCCGAACATGCTGGACGTCGCCAGCGGGGTGCCGACTTCGTCGCGCACCTCAAACCGCAGGCCGATGTTCTCGGCCAGTTCGTTGGCTTTCAGCACGTAATGGATGCGCACAGGCTGGGTGCGCTCGATTGCCTCCACCGACTGCACCTGCACATGGATGTTCTGGATGCGGATGTTGTCGCGCTTGAACCAGTTGTCGCGCTTGTGGTTGGTGTAGTCCACAAAATCCGACGTCTGCCAGCGGGTGGACAGGTAGGTGGCAATGCCCTCGTCAACGTCACCGTCAAAGATAACCTTGCCCTTGTCCAGCACGATGCAGCGGTCGCACAGATCGCGGATCGTGGACATATTGTGGCTGACGTACAAAACGGTCTTGCCGTCGCGCTGAGCGGCCTGGCGCATCTTATCCAGACACTTTTTCTGGAACTTCATATCGCCGACGGCCAGGACCTCGTCCATGATCATGATTTCACTGTCCAGGTGGGCCGCCACGCTGAACGCCAGCTTGACATACATACCGCTGGAATACCGCTTGACCGGCGTGTCGATGAAGTCGCCGACCTCGGAGAAGGCAATGATCTCATCCATCTTGGCGTCAATTTCTGCGTGGGTCATGCCCAAAATCGCGCCGTTCAGGTAGACGTTCTCGCGGCCGGTCATTTCGGGGTGGAAGCCGGTGCCGACCTCCAACATCGAGGCCACACGGCCGTACAGGTCGATATCACCGGCGCTGGGGGCCGTGACGTGGGTCAGCAGCTTGAGCAGCGTGGATTTGCCCGCGCCGTTGGAGCCGATGATACCCACGGCCTCGCCCTTTTTGACGGTGAAGCTGACGCCGTTCAGCGCCATAAATGTAGTACCGATCAAGCGCTGGTCGGTGCCGATCAGGCTGTTCGGGTCCTCTTTGCCGCGCTTGCGGGCCCACCAGCTTTGCAGGTCACTGCGCAGCGTGCCGCCGCCGATCTGGCCCAGGCGGTACTGCTTTTTGACGTCCTGTACACGGATCATCAGTTCATTTTCACTCATGTCAGGACCCCCTTACACCGTATCGACGAAGGTCTTTTCGACCTTGCTGAAAAGCGACAGACCCACGACCAGCAGCACGGCGGTCCAGGCCAGCGAAAGCACCCACATTAACCCGTTGACCTGCCCGGTACCGAAGAAGATATAACGGAAGCTCTCCATCGGGGCGGTCATCGGGTTGACGATCATAATGGCCCGCAGCAGTCGGTTGTCGATCATCGACAGCGGATAGACCACCGGGGAACCATACATCCATAGCTGCACGCCAAAGGTCACCACGACCATCAAATCACGGTAACGGGTAGTCAGGCTGGACACGATGATGCCGCAGCCCAGGCCCAGCAGACCCACCTGCAGCACCAGCGGCACCGTCAGCAGCAACATCCCCCAGTGGGGGCTGACTTCACCCTTGGCCAGGTAGACGAGCAGCAGCACAAAGAACAGCGCAAACTGCACCAGGAAATTGATAAGGCCTGACAACATCGTGGAAATGGGCATCGCCAGCCGCGGGAAATACACCTTGCTGAAAATAGCGGAGTTGGTGGTAAACGTGCCCGACACCTTATTGATGCAGGCGGAGAAGAACCCCCACAGCGCCGTACCGGCCAGGTAGAACAAAATCTGCGGTACATCGTCGGTGGACAGGTGGGCGATGGTGCCGAACATAACGCAGTACATGGCCGTGGACAGCAGCGGGTTAATCAGGATCCACGCAGGGCCCAGCACGGTCTGCTTGTACATGACGGTGAAATCGCGCTTGACAAAGAGCCAGATCAAATCCTTATAGCGCCACAGTTCGCTTACATCGACCTGGCTCCACCCCTGCGCGGGGCCGTAGTGGACATGGTATCCTTTTTGCAGTTGTGTTTTTTCCATTGTAGGGGAACTCCTTAGGTTTTGTGTTTGAGGAAGATTCGGTACAGGGGCAGGCCCAGGCGCAAAAGCCCGGCGCGCAACAGCATACTCTCCCGCCCGGTGCGGCGGGACAAATTGCCGTAAGCCGTAGAGCAGTCGTGGCATGCCTGGCGGTAGCGGGTGCGCTGCTGCGCCGTGGTCAGGTCAAAGCCATCCTTCTCGGCCAGGTTCTTGATGGCGTCGTTCAGCAGGCCCTCGGCCCGCAGGTAGTCGCCTTTCTCGGTAAAGTAACCGCACCATTCCAGCAGGTATTCGGGGCGGTCCAGGTAGTGGCTGGCCGGGCCCTGCGCCATGATGCTGTCTGCCCGCTGCACATAGCGGTAGCCCTGGTAGCCCAGGCAGGCAATGTTCTGGCAGCGGTGCAGGATGTGGGGCAGCATGAACTGATCCTCGTACCGCTTGCCCTCGGGAAATCGCAGGCCATCCGCAAAAAGCTTGGCGGTGTACAGCTTGTTCCAAGCGACGGTATAGTAGATTTTTTGGTTTTCCAGCGCGAAATACCGCGCCCACACGCCGTCCTCGTCGAGTATTTCATCCTGAAAGATCGTGAAGTCCGGCGTGGGCCACCGTTCGCCGCGGTCATTGGCGTAGACGAGGTTGAAGATGACCAGCTCCGCGCCGGTGCGCTCCTGCTCGGCCACAGCGCGGCGGATGGTATCCGGCTCCAGAAAGTCGTCGCTGTCCACAAAGACGATGTACCGCCCGCGGGCGGTCTCGATGCCGGTGTTGCGCGCAGCGGAAAGCCCACCGTTCTTGCGGTGGATGACCCGCACGCGGCGGTCGCTTTTCGCCCAGGCATCGCACATTTCGGGGCAGCGGTCGGGGCTGCCGTCGTCGACGAGCAGCACCTCAATATCCTGGAAGGTCTGATCCAGCACGCTCTGCACACAGGTGTCAAGATACCGCTCGACCTTGTACACCGGGATAATGATACTGACCGCCGGGACCGGGGTGGGCGGGGCCGGGGTTCGCCACTGGGGCGCGGCGGGCGGGGTCTGGGCGCTGCTGCGCCGCTCCCGCAGGAAGGCCAGGTAGACCGGAAGCCCTAAGTGGATCAGCCCGGCGCGCAGCAGCATACTTTCCCGTCCGGTGCGGCGGGAGAGCAGTCGGTAAACCTCGGCGCAGCTGTGACGCAGCTCATGATACCGCGCCTGCTGCCACTGGGTGGACAGGTCGAAGTTTTCCTTCTGGGACAGGTTCTCGATGGCGTCGTTCAAAAGGCCCTCGGCCCGGAGGTAGTTGCCTTTCTCGGCAAAATAGCGACTCCATTCCAGCAGATACTCGGGGCGTTCCAGGTAGTTGCGGGCCACACCGGCCACAGCCATGGTGCTGCCGCTGTGCTGCACGTAGCGGTACCCCTGGTAGCCCAGGCAGGCCACCGTCTGGCAGCGGCGCAGCACATCCAGCATAAAGAACTGATCCTCGTACCGCTTGCCGTCGCGGAAGCGCAGCGTGTCGAACATGGCCCGCTTGTAGAGCTTGTTCCAGACGACGACGTAGTAGACCTTGCGGTTGTCGAGGGCGAAGTAATGCTCCCACACCTCATCGACGGTGCGCACCGTGTCGGTAAAGCCGGTAAAGTCCGGCTCTGCCATCGGGTGGTTCTCGGCATCGACATAGAGCATATTGCCAATGACAAGGTCAGTGCCGTACTGCTGCTCGGCCTTGACGAGGTACTCGATGGCATCTGGTTCCAGCAGGTCGTCCGCATCGGCGAAGAAGATGAAATCGCCGGTGGCGGCGTCCAGGCCAGCGTTGCGAGCCGACGCCGCACCGCCGTTTTTGCGGTGCAGCACCCGGACGCGGGGATCCCGCGCAGCCCAGGCATCACACATTTCAGGGCTGCGGTCGGGGCTGCCGTCATCCACCAGCAGTATTTCCAGGTCGGTACAGCTCTGCCCCACCACGCTGCGCATACAAGCATCCAGGTAGTGTTCCGCCTTATACACCGGGATAATGATACTGACTGTGGGCATAGAGGCTCCTTTAATTTATCTACGGCTCAATATCTTTGTGTAAGCATAAAACACGGGCAATCCCATCCGCAGGGCGGCGGCGCGGAGTTTCAGCGACGCTGCGCCCTTCTGCGCGGCCAGGGCACTGTACACACGGCAAAGCTCCCGCTTCACGGCGGCAAACTCGGCCTTGTGGCCGGGCCGGGTCAAATCATATCCGCGCTTATTCTTGTACAAGAACAGCGCGGCGTCGGTCAGGGCACCCTCGGCGCGGTCGTACCAGCCGTTTTGCAGGAAATACTCCGCCCGGTGGATATCCCCCTTCGTCATGGCCAGCCGCACCTCATGTTTGGCGCCGTCGGTGATGCTGCCTGCGTGGCGCAGCACGTAGTAGCCGGTAAAGGGCAGGCACAAAATTTTTGTGCAGCGGGCGATCAGGTCCGGCAGCACGTAGTAATCCTCGTGCAGCATCCCCAGCGGATAGCGCACGCCGTCAAACAGCTTGGCGGCGTACAGCCGGTGGGCCGTGCCGGTGAACTGGTTGATCCAGGGCGTGTTGAAGGCATCCCAGAAAGCGTTCACGTCCAGAACGGTCTCTTTTGCGAACTGTTCGTCTGCGGGCAATGGGTGCTCTGCGCCGTCCTCTGTCACCGGGCGGCAGTTGCAGAGCACCAGCTCCGCGCCGCTCCTTTCCGCACCCGCCAGCAGCTTTTCCAGCAGGTCAGGGGCAACGGTGTCGTCGCTGTCCACCATCGTGAGCCATTGGCCCTTGGCGGCATCCAGCCCGGCGTTGCGCGCACCGGACGGCCCCGGCCCGGTCTTAGCCGGGTGCAGGGCGCGGATGCGGGGGTCTTTTTCCGCCCAGGCATCGCACATTTCCGGGCAATGGTCGGGGCTGGCATCGTCGATGAGCAGCAGCTCAAAATCCGCATAGCTCTGCGCCAGGATGCTTTCCACACAGGCGTCCAGCGTTTTTTCGGCCTTGTAGACCGGCACCAGGATACTGACGGTGGGCATTAGTTGTCTCCTTTGTCGTCGACGCCGGGCAGATGGATCAGGCTGCCCATGTACTCGTTGGCGCTCTCGGGGTGCCAGCGGGAAATGCCGCTCTCGGTGGTGAAGGTCATCTCGCCGAATTTGATGCTGCCATCGTTCAGCGAGTACAAATCAACGCGCACGCAGGGGTAGCCCTGGCTCAGGGTGCGGGCAATATCCAGCATCTTATCGAGGTTTTCCGGCTTGGGGATATCGACCATTTCCAGCGGGACATTGATGTTGAAGGGCAGCTGGTTCCACTGGGTGTCGTAGAAGAACATCCGCTCTTCCTTGTCGGTGTAGCGCTCCTCGATGTGCAGGATGATTTTCGGCTCACCGTCGAAGCAGAAGATTTTGTAGTCGTATAGGTCGCCGCCGTCGTTCTCTATGAATTTTTCAGCGATGATGCGCGGTTTGATGTGGATGTACTGCACATCCAGGCCGCCCATCAGGTAGCAGTAGTTCAGCTTGAGCCAGCCCTCGATCTTCCTCTTGGCGTCGGCCTTGTCGAATTTTGACTTATCCTGCACGGCGATATTCCAACCCGCGCCGTGGTTGACCTTGAGCATGAATTTGTCCGGCAGGGCGTCAAAGTCGATATCGTCAAAGTTATCCCAGACGCCCAGCAGCGGAATCAGGTATTCCTCGCCGATCTTCTCCTTGACCCATTCGCGCACGGCGTATTTGTCAACGAGGGGGTAGACGTCCTCAAACCCGCCGTTGAGCTTGAGCCACTGTGTCTTTTCGCTGAAGGTCTTGGGGTGCTCGAGGTTCAGCGGCGTGTGGGTGTAGTTCGTTTCCAGGAACCACTTTTTCAGCGCCTCGGGGTAGTCCTTCTTTTGCAGGCAGGCCCAGTAGGCGTAGTTTTCGTTGGCGATCTTATGATATTTCGCGTAGGTATAGATATATTTTGCGCTGACGACCGGGCCGTTGTGCAAAAGGTACTTCAGCCCGCGCTTGGCGTTGCGGGGCAGCCAGGTCACAGCGCGGCCGATTTTGTACGACGACGAGCCGTAGACGGCCTCCAACTCATGGCGCAGCAGTTTGGCCTGTTCTTCGGCGGTCAGTTCGCTCATATCTTCCATGGTTCAGCACTCCCCTTTTTCGGTTTTCACGCGGGCTTCTTCCAGCAGCGCCCGCACCTTGGGTTTCCAGATGAAGTGGCGGTGGATTTTTGTAATAAAGAACCACACCGGGTTCTCGATATCGCACCACAGGCGGGATACCGCGCTCTCGTTGTTATAGTTGACGATGCGGCGCAGGCGGTCAGCGCGGTAGGTGCGAATGTTCTCCATATAGGTCTGCGCGTCCTTTGTCAGCTGCGGGTCCCTGCGGTTTTTAAAAAGATCCTCATACTCGCGCAGGAAACGCACCAGGCCCGCCGCGTCAAATCTGCGGGTGATGCGGCGCTGCTCGTACAGAATCAGCGCCGTCAGGATATCGTTCTGGTAGGGGCTGCGGCGGTGGTAGGTGCTGCCCTCGATCTGGCGGTAGTTGAACATACAGTCGGGCAGATAGTAGATATCACCGTAGGGCAAGAACTGGAAGGTCAGCGGGTTATCGATGATGGGGATGCCGCTCTTGTAGGGGTCGATGCCTTGCAGCCCCAAGTTGCGCAGCAGCAGCGCGTTGGTGTGGACGTAGAGAAAGCTCCAATATTCCTCGGCAGTCAGGCTGCACTCCCGGATGGGCCGCTCGATGGGGACGGTCTTGCCGGTGCTCTCCCAGTAATAGCAGCCGTTGTGGCCGCAGCCGATGTATTTATGCTCTGTGTCGGCGTCCAGCACATCGGCCTGCTTTTGCAGCTTGTGGTCGTCGGTGTAGAAGTCGTCGCCGTCCAGGTAGCTGACATACTCGCCCCTGGCCTCATAGAACAGCCGCCCGCGGATGGCGTTCATCCGCTTGATGCGGTCGTTGGCCTCATATTTTGCGCCGGGGATGCGGTCCATGACGAACACGCGGACGGTGTCTGGGTATTTCTGCTCCCACACGCGCAGCTTTTCAATGGTGCCGTCGTCGGAGCCATCGTCCGCGCAGAGGACCTCGACGGGAAAGTTCGTTTTCTGCGCAAGCACCGTCTCCATCGTCTTGTCCACATAGGGGGCCAGATTGTAAAACGAGATCAGCACGCTGACCTTGGGCTGGTTCATAGTGTTTGTCCTTCTTTAAAAGTTATAATGGTCGTTTTGTAGGGGTCGGCGTCCTCGACGACCCACGTGCCTTGTCTTTGCCGTGCGGCTGCCCTTCGGCTGCGGGCCGGGCATGCCCGGCCCCTACAACGCTGCCTGCCGGTCCGTAGGGGCGGATTCCATATCCGCCCGCGGCACATTACCGCAGCCACCGCTTGGCCTCTTCCAAACCATGCAATGCCTTTACCCTGTGCGCTTCCCAAAACGCCGCACTGCGGAAGCCCCGGTCCAGCACGGCACAGGGCAGGCCCAGCGTCTCGGCGCAGGTCTTGTCCACCTCGGTGTCACCCAGCATGGCGTCCCCCGGGGCGATGCGCGGGCGCAGCAGGGCGGCTTTGCGCTGCTCGGCCTGCACCGGCAGCACGACCAGCAGTTCCTCCACCAGCGGCAGGATGCCGCATCGGTCAAGCGTTTCCCGCAGGGCGTCGGCATTCTGCCGGGCCGAGATCAACGCACAGCGCCGCCCGCTTGCCCGCAGCCAACGCAGGAAATCCAACGTATCTGGGTAAGGCCTGTCCATGGCCAGATACTCCGGTTTTTCAATGCCCTCGCGCCAGGCGGCGGCAATTTCATTGCAGACTTCCGGCGCAAACCCGGCCAGGGCCAGCCACGCCTTGGTGCTGTGGCCGTCAGCCTTATAGCGCATATAGTCGGGCGCGGCGGCGGGCCAGGCAAGGTCCCGGACCGCCAGCAGGTCCCGCAACAGCTTTTCATGGCGGGCGCTGCTGTCCAGCAGCGTGCCGTCCACATCACAGTAGAGCGTCACCGTACCACCACTTCCTGGTAGACCCGCAGCACAGTCTTGACCGTGGGGTCGGCCTGCAGCCATTCGTCGGGCACAGGCTGGCCGCAGAGGTTCGCCCAGAACGCCCGCACCAGCTGGAACCCGGCGGCGGATGCCATCGCCGTGCCCGCGCCGATGCGCAGGTTGCAGTCGATGAGGTTCCACCGCCCGCGGTGCAGCATGAACTGGGCGCAAAACGTCGCCGGGCAGGGCAGCAGTCCGGTCAGTGTGCAGATGTAATCCTCGATTTCGGGGATGTGCAGGGGCCGCATCTTCGTACAGACGCCGGATTTTGTCACGACGCGCTCACGGCAGAACACCCGCAGCTTGCCCTGGGCGTTGAAAACTTCGGCGGTGATTTCGGTGTCGCCGCCGTCGCATTTTTCCTGTAAAATGCTGCCGGGGTGCGGGGTGTAGTCCTCGCCGCCGATGACCGTGCGCAGCCCGACGGACCCGCAGCCGACCTCGCGCTTTTCGATGTAGGCGCGGCCCGGCTCCATTTGTTCAGGCGCGACGAGCGGCGGGGTGGGCAGGCCGTGGGCCTGCAAAAATGCGGCCATGGCCTTTTTATCGGTGAGCAGCTGGGCCGTCTGCCGCAGCGGCGCGGTGGAGCGCACGCCCAATGCGGCCAGCTCTGGCGCATCCGCCGCCCAGGTGAACAAATCCTGGTCGATGAGCGGCACAATGACGTCGATGTGGTTTTCTTTCAACAGAGTGAGGATCTGTTGTTGATACCCCGGGTCGGCCAGCGGCAACACCCGGTGGAACGGCCCGCCCAGTGCGGCGGCGGGGACCAGTTCCCGCGGGTTGGTATCGCAGAGGTGCAGGCAGATATCCCCGCTGAACTGCTGCTGCACCACCTGCGCCAGATGCCAGCCGGTGGTGACCCCGGCAGACAGAAGCATGACATTAAGCACGGTTTACCCCTTTGCCTGTACGGTCTTCAAAAATTCGTCGTAGTCACGGATATAATCTTTCGCCTCGTAGTAGGAATCCGCCGCGACGCAGAGCACGGAATTTTCCTGCTGCCAAATCATTTCGCGCCACATATTGTGCTCGACGATCAGACCCTTGGCGGGGTCGTCCAGCAGCACTTCGCTCTTTTCGTGGCCGTCATCCAGCTTGATGAGGATGCTGCCGTAGGGGCACCACAGCACCTGCCGCAGTGCCTTGTGGGCGTGGCCGCCGCGGTGGGTGCCCTGGGGCGCACCGTAGATATAGTAGATGCGCTTGATGTCAAAGGGGACGTCGTGGCCGCCCTCAAAGACCGAGAGCGTGCCCAGCCCCTCGGCCGTGATGCTCTTCATGCTGATGGTCTGGATAATCATAGGTTTTGCCTTTCTTTCAGTCAGACAGTTTGATGACAGCGGTGCCGTCCACCATAGCGCAGTAGCCTTGTGCCGGGTAGTTCGGCATAGCCTGCACGGCGGCTTTTTTGCCCACGGCGTCCAGCGTGGCCTGGTCGGCTAAAACCGCCGCGCTGCTGCCCATGACGTGCTGGAACCACCACTTGATCGTGCCGTCGTAGGTCACGGCGACATTGACCTGGTGGAGACTGCCCTCCTCATACCGGCTGAACGCCGGGTCGTGGTAGGTCAGGTTGGAGTCGGTAAAGGTGCCCGCAAAGGCGACCGGGGTCGTGCCCGGCTTGTAGCCGTCCAGCTTGCCCACATCGGCCATGATCTGGGTCATCTGGCGGGCGGTGTTGTCATAGACGAGCTTGGTGTAAACATACGCACCGTTGGCGCAGATGATGCTGCGAAGAATCAAAAACGCGCAGAGCAGCCCCACCAGCGCACCGCCCGTGCGGCGTTCTGCCGGGAAAAGCACCGACCCGCCGAACAGCACCATCGGCACCAGGTAGACGAGGAACAGCGCGTGCTGCATCAAGATATACACATTGCCGGAGGCCAGCAGGCAACTGACGTTCAGCCCCAGCGGCAGCAGGGCCGCCGCCAGAAGTACCTGGGCCGCCGTGCGTCCGCCGCGGCCGCGCAGCCGCAGCACAAGACCTGCCGCCGCCAGCACAAACAGCAGCGCGGTGGCCGCCCGCATGCCCCGGTCATTCCAGCCGGAGTAGCCCAGCAGCGTTTTAAAAAAGTTCCCATAAGTCGCCGGGATGCCTGCCAGCACCGCCGCAGGCCCTAAACGGAACATCTGCGCCAGGCCGTTGCCGGTGTCGGCCAGCTGGTAGCCGGTGAGGGCGAGGGAGACTTTCAGTGATACCACGTAGAGCACCGCGCCCAAAGCCAGCGTCAGCAGGGCACCCACGCCCTGCCGCAGCCAGGGCCGCCATTCGGCCCCCTGCAAGGCAGATTGCAAAAGCAGCAACAGGTACAGCCCCACCGCAAACTGAATGTAGGATTGGTACAGCGCCAGGCAGCCGCACAGGCAGACCGCCGCGCCCGCATAGCCCCACAGCCGGGGCAGACGCCGGCTGCACCAGACAGCGGCGCAGGCCAGCAGCATGGCCAGCAGGTAGGCGTCTGTCTCATAGGTGTAGGTTGCCAGCTGGGCCGTGACTGAGGCGCAGGTTCCCAGCAGGCCGGTCAACAGTGCCGCCGACCACCGCCGCAGGTGCAGCAGTTTTGCAATGATGTACCCGGTCAGTGCCAGATACACGATGCTGAACGCCCCGATGAGCCACGGTGCGGCGATTTTGCCGCGCACCAGCGGGAAATAGAGGTTCTGCGCCCAGCGGCCCAGCACGTACATCGTCCACTGGGCGTCGAACACCAGCACGGTGCTGTCATGGTTGGGAAACAGGTTCGTGAAGGCGAACCCATGGGCCAGCAGCATGCACAGCGCCGCCGCTGCCGCCACGGTGCGCAGCAGCGCAGCATCGATGCCCCGCAGCCAGCCGCAGACGGCATCCTCCGATTTTTGTAAAAGCTGCATCATTCGGCGGCAGTCTCCTTTTCGGCAAATTCATACACGGCGCGCAGCTTGGCGGCATCGCCGTTCGTGGGCGGCTGCCACTCCCGCTGGGCTTTTTTGAAGGCGCAGTTCTGCGGCACGATGAGCCGCCCCACCAGACCACGCACCAGCCGCGACTTACGGCGGTCGTTGAAGTAGTAGGCGTAGGCCAGCCGCACGGTGCGGTCGTGGGGGTATGCAGCCCGCAGCACTTCCAGCATGGCGCGCCAGTCCCCTAGCATCCGCTCCCGGGCAGCTGCATCGGTGGAGACGCCGCCGCCGTACTCATACCAGACGGTCAGGCGGTCGTACCGGGTGATGCGTACCCCCTGCACCGCGAACAGCCGCAGCGAGAAATCCTCGCCCAGCCGTACATGGCCGGCCATCTTATCCAGAGCTGAGAGGAAAAGTTTCCGCTCATACACAACCCCTGTACCACAGATGCCGTCATCGTAGAGCAACAGGTTTCGGCGGATGGTCTTGGCGTCGTAGTGGGCGGGGTCGTAGGGCGTGCGGTCAAAGGGGGTTTCCCCCGGGGTCGGTTGTGGGGCCGGGCCGGGGGTGAAGTAGGCCTGCTTGCCGAAAGCCACGCGGGGACCATCGGCCTGCAAACGGCCCAGCCACCAGGAAACCGTCTCACTGTCATAGAGGAAGTCTCCCGGCGAGAGCATGAGCACCCAGCGGGTGGCGGCGGTGCGCAGGGCGTTTTGGGCGTTTTTTACGGTGCCGCCGTTGGGGATCAGCTTGGCGGTCTGCACATCGGTGATGCCGTGGGCCGCCAGGTAGGCGCGGCTCTCGGCAAAATAGTCCTGTTGTGAACCGTCGTCCCCCAGGACAACGGCGAAATCGCGGGTATCCTGCATTGCCAGCGAGGCCAGCGTGCGCCGCAGCGCCGCAGCGTCTGGCCGGTATTGCAGGATGACGATGGTCAACTGCGGCATATAGGACGTCTCCCTTCCAGTCAATTTGTAGGGGCCGGACATATCCGGCCCTCGGCCTTGCCTTGCCATTGCGGGGATGCTGCGGGCCGGGCATGCCGCCCTATGGGTGGTTGTAGGGCGGGGTGCCCTCACCCCGCCGCCATTCGCCGGGCCGCCCGCTTACCCCTCCATTCTCCCCATCTTTCCTTGCCAGAAGTCCAGTGCACCTCTGTACGCGCCGTAGCTGCGGCCTTTTTTGCGGCCCAGCGCTTTGGTCAGGGCGTACCGCGCCGCGCCGGTCAGGATGGGGATAACGGTTTTCAACTTTTTGTACGCCGCACTTTTGCCCTTGCAGGTCAGGTAGAGCGTGTTGCGAGTGATGTAGTAGACCGACAGCATCCCGCCCGCGCTGCCGCCCGCCTTGTGGTGGATGACGGCGTCGGGCAGGAACCACATCGGCACGCCCGCCCGGGCCAGACGGATGCAGTAATCAACATCCTCGCAGTACATAAACAGCGTCTCATCAAGATAGCCGACCTTTTCAATGACCGCCCGGGGCAGCAGCACACAGCAGAACGTGATGAAGCTGACCTGCCGTTTCTCGGCAAATTCGGGGCCATCCTTTTTGTGGCCGCCCAGGTGCTTGACCTTGCCGGTGGCGGGGTCCAGCTCGCCGCCCGCAAACCAGATCTCGTCGGGCGGGTCCATGAAGAGCATCTTCGGGCAGCTGACCGCGCCTTCCGGCGTCTCGGCCAGCAGTTTTTCCAAAAAATCCGGGTGGACGGATGTGTCGTTGTTCAGCAGCAGCGCATAGTCGCAGCCATCGGCCAGGGCACGGCGCATCCCGATATTGTTGGCCGCCGCAAAGCCGACGTTTTTCTCCTGCGGCAGGAACACGGTGTTCGGCGGCAGTTTACCTTGCAGCTGCGCCACCGAGTCATTGGGCGAAGCATCGTCGATTAAGACGATTTCAAAATCCCGGAACGTCATTTTTTGCAGGCTTTCCAGGCAGACCAGCGTGTCCTGCCAGCCGTTATAGTTGGAAATTACGATACCGACTTTCGGCATGGTTCACCCCTTAAAATCGTTCACAGCGTCAATGACGGCCTGCACCTGCGCGTCGGTCATACCGTAGAACATCGGCAGGCTCAGCTCGGTGGCGGAGATCTCCTCGGCCAGCGGCAGTGCGCCCTTGGGGATGCCCAGCTCGGCGTAGGCCCCCTGCAAATGAATGGGCGTCGGGTAGTGCTTGTTCGTGCCGATGCCCCGGTCGTTCAAGTGCTTCTCCAGCGCGTCGCGCCCGGCGCAGCGCACAGCAAAGATATGCCAGACGTGCTTGCAGCCGGGCAGCTCCACGGGCAGCGTTACGGCGGGGTTGTGCATTTCTGCCAGGTACCGCGCGGCAATACGGCGGCGCTCGGCATTCATAGCGTCGAGATGGGGCAGCTTAGCGGCCAGGAACGCGGCCTGCAGCTCATCCAGGCGGGAGTTTTGGCCCTTATAAATATGGTGGTATTTGTAGTCGCTGCCGTAGTTGCCCAGGGCGCGGACACGCTCGGCGAGTTCGTCGTCGTTCGTCGTCACGCAGCCCGCGTCGCCCAGGGCCCCGAGGTTTTTGCCCGGGTAAAAGCTGAACCCTGCGGCGTCGCCCAGACTGCCCGCGCGGCGGCCCTTGTAGGTCGCGCCGTGGGCCTGGGCGGCATCCTCGATGACCTTGAGGCCGTGGGCCTTGGCGATGGCATTGATCTCGTCCATCGGGGCGCACTGGCCGTAGAGGTGCACGGCCATGATGGCTTTCGTGCGCGGGGTCACGGCGGCCTCGATGCGGGCGGGATCGATGTTGTAGCTTTCCAGCGTCGGCTCGACCAAAACGGGCGTCGCGCCCGCGTAGCTGACGGCCAGCACCGTGGCAATGAAGGTGTTGGACGGCACAATGACCTCGTCCCCCGTCCCGATGCCGTAGGCTTTCAGAATCAGCACAAGGGCATCCAGGCCGTTGCCGCAGCCGATGCAGTGCTTGACGCCGCAGTATTCGGCAAAAGCCTTTTCAAAAGCGGCATCCTCGCGGCCGCCGATGTACCAGCTGTTGTCCAGCACGCGGGCAAACGCGCCGCGCAGCTCGGCATCCAGCTCCCGCTCCATCGGGCGGAAGGAGACAAACGGCACCGTGATGGGAGTTTCGGACATAAGGAGCACCTCGCTAAAAGATAATAGATAATCAATATGGTGGATCGCGGTACTGCGCACCGCTCAAAATAGGCGGTCCTTGCAGGAATCGGCCCCTGACGGCCCGCCCATGCGGCGTCCCGCCCCGCAAAAGGGCGGACAACACCTACTATATCGTCTTATTATACAACAATGGGCCGTATTTCGCAACAAAAAAGCGGATACCACTTTGAAAAAGCGGCATCCGTTTTTGCGCGGGCGGTTATTCAGCTGTGCGCGGGGCGCGGGTGGCGCAGGCCGGTCCGCAGCCGCGCTCGTCAATGCTGACGTGGTCGGCACAGCAACAGCGGCCTTCCAGGTGGCGGCAGCCTTTGTCGTCGCAGTGGATATCCGTCTCGGGCGAGGCCGGCTGGTTGTCGGTGGCAACGTTGCCGTAGCCCTCGCTGTTGCGGTAGCTGCCGCAGACAGCGTCCCCGGGGCCGGTATGGCGGACGTTGATGCCGTCCAGGCAGCAGCAGCCCGCCTTGTTGTGGCAGCAGTCATACTGGGCACAGTCAAGATAGCTCATAAAAACACCTCCATGTCCCTCAGTATGCGCCGGTGCGGAGGTGTTTATGCGTTTTATCGGGCGGGCTGCGTCAGCCATGCCTGCACATCGTCGAGACTTTTCAACACGGCAGCCGTCATTTGTTGAAATTCTGCCGCTGGGGTCTTCATGTCGGGCACACAGATCACATCAATGCCCGCCGCGTGGGCGGCCTGAATTCCTGCCTCGCTGTCCTCCAGCACAAGGCAGTCCGCCGGGGCGGCGTGCGCTTTCTCGGCGGCTTTCAGGAAAATGTCCGGGTAGGGCTTGCCGCGCTCGATCTCGGTGCCGAAGACCATATCGTCGAAATACTGCACCACGCCCAGCCGCGTCAGGATGTCCACCGCGCGGTCACGCTTGCTGGATGTTGCCAGCACGACCGTCACGCCGCGTGCCTTCAGCCACGCCAGCAGCGCCGCCCCGCCGGGCTTCAGCCGGACAGTAGGCAGCAGCTCGGCCTCGCGCTTGGCTTCCCACGCCATGCCCTCGGCGACGGTCAGCGGCAGGTGGTAAGTCTCGATCATATGCGTCATGTTGCCGATGCCGGTCTTTCCGCTGTAGATGCGGGCGTATTCGGCTTTCGTCAGGCTGTAGCCGTATTGGCGCAGCAGCTCGTCCATCAATTGATGGGAGACGACCTCGCTGTCGATCAGCAGGCCGTCCAAGTCAAAAATCACAGCGCGTTTCATCGCAGCAGCCTCCGTTTTCCTTATTATATAAGGAGTGTAGCATGGTTTTCCACGCACAGCAAGTACGATCCTGCCAGTTCCCCCTCATTTTTCCGCCAAAAAATCGCCGCACCCCCAAAGGGATGCGGCGTTGGTTGGGTCGGCGAGGTTCGAACTCACGAATGCGGGAGTCAAAGTCCCGTGCCTTACCACTTGGCGACGACCCAGTATATATACGCTGCGGGGGCAGCGCTGTTGTAAAAGAAAAGACCGTGCAGGAACGGGCCTGAACGGTCTTTGGTGGGGTGCCTAGAGAGATTCGAACTCTCGGCCTCCAGAGCCACAATCTGGCGCGCTAACCAACTGCGCCATAGGCACCATATAATGCGCCCGAAGGGACTCGAACCCCCGGCCCACTGCTTAGAAGGCAGTTGCTCTATCCAGCTGAGCTACGGGCGCTCACTGCGGGTTCATGCCCACAAGGGACATACTGCGTAGGATATTATAGCAATGGGGCCGGGTTTTGTCAAGCGATTTTGGAAAAGTTTTTTACAAAATCGGCGGAAATTCTTCCATAAAGTAGACCTCGTACCATTCTATAAAGCAGTAAAACGCCCACAGTTTCGTCATAGCGTTGGTTTTTCCGGCGCGGTGGGCGTCCAGCAGGGCGCACAGGGCCGCCGTGTCAAAAAAGCGTTCGGCCACCGGGCCGGTAAATTTGGTTCGCACACGCTTGTAATATTCGTCCTGGCACAGCCAGTCGGCCAGCGGCACCGGGAACCCGCGCTTAGGGTTTGCGGCCAGTGCCCCGGGCAGGCGGCGGGCCGCCGCAGCCCGCAAGGCGATCTTGCCGCGCCGCCCGGTGCAGCGGTACCGCCGGGGCAGGCCCAGCGCCACGGCCAGCACCCGCCGGTCCAGAAACGGCACCCGCAGTTCCAGGCTGTGGGCCATGCTCATTCGGTCGGCCTTGCGCAGGATATCCCGGGGCAGCCAGGTCTGCAGATCCACCCATTGCAGGGCTGTCGGCTCATCCAGGCCGCGCACCGCGTCAAAATAGGGCTTGCACCGCCGGGCCGGGCTGGGTGTATTGGACGGGCGCTTCAAATATTTGTCGCGTTCCTGCGCAGTTTCAAACACATAGTTGGCCCGGGCGCAGCGCTGCCACCGGGGCTGGGCGCCCCGGCGCAGAAAGCCGCACCCCGGCAGGGCCGCCGCCAACCCGCGCCGCAAGCCGTGAGGCAGCGCCTGCCAGCGCTCGGCCCAGACGGCCTGCCGGTACAGCGGGTACCCGCCGAACAGTTCATCCGCGCCCTCGCCCGAAATCACCACTTTTACACGCTGCCGCGCGGTTTTACACAGGAAATACAGCGGCACCTCCGCCGGGTTGGGCATCGGTTCATCCAGATACCACTGGATGGCCCGGTTTGCCGCGAAGAACTCCGCCGCAGTCACGGTCGTCTCGGTCAGGGGTACGCCCAGTGCCCTGGCGGCGGCGCGGGCAGCGGGCAGCTCGGAGTAGCTTCCCTCGGCATAGCCGACCGAAAAGCACTGCACGTTGGGCTGGCTGCGGGCCGTCTCGCGGGTGACGAGGGAGGAATCGACGCCGCCGGACAAAAAGCAGCCCACGGCCACATCGGCAATGCGGTGGGCATCGGCGCTCTCGGCCAAAGTCTGGCCGATTTTCTCCGCCCAGGCCCCCAGGCTGCGGCCGCGCCGCGCCCGGAAGCGCGGCGCGGCATAGCGGCGGGTGGTCAGGCGGCCATCATGCCAGGTCAGCGTGTGGGCGGGCGGCAGCTCGTACACGCCCAAAAACATCGTCTCATCGTCGGGCAGGTACTCCATGCTGAGCCAATCGGGCAGGCGGGCTTCGTTTAGCCGCTTTTCAAAGGCCGGGTGGGCCAGAAAGGCCTTTATCTCGCTGGCAAACAACAGTACATCGCCCTTTTTGTAGTAGTACAGCGGCTTGATGCCAAAGAGGTCGCGGGCGCAGAACAATGTCTCGGCCGTGCGGTCCCACAGGGCAAAGGCGAACATCCCGCGCAGGTGCTTGGGCAGGTCGCCGCCCCAGGCCTCGTAGCCGTGGAGCAGCACCTCGGTGTCGGAGTCGGTGGCAAAGGTATGGCCCCGGGCCGTCAGCTCGGCGTGCAGGGCCTTGTAGTTATAAATTTCGCCGTTGAACACGACGACAAGGGTGCCGTCCTCGTTGAACATCGGCTGACCGCCGCCTGCAAGGTCGATGATGGACAGCCGCCGATGGCCCAGCGCGGCGTAGGCGTCGGCGTAGTAGCCCTCGCCGTCCGGCCCGCGGTGGCGGATGAGGTCCGCCATAGCCTGCGCCGTGCGTTTGGCCGCCGCCGGGTCATGCCCGGCGGCGGTGGTAAAGCCGACGATGCCGCACATGGATTCAGCCCCCATTCTTTCGTAATTTTCTGCCGTATCCCGCCTGCCTTGCCGCAAACCAAATCTGCCTTGCCATCCCCTCCCCCGGGGCCAATAAATGGGGATACCCGCGCCCGCGGCGTCGCAGGAGGGCGGCACGGCGCAGGAGCAGCTTGTTGGGGCAATG
The DNA here is from genome assembly GCF_057431175.1 of Gemmiger sp. Taxonomy (NCBI): domain Bacteria; kingdom Bacillati; phylum Bacillota; class Clostridia; order Eubacteriales; family Oscillospiraceae; genus Gemmiger; species Gemmiger sp. The sequence goes on from NZ_DBMDDV010000022.1 coordinate 24,936, forward strand.
GCGGCGCACCACGCCCCAGGGGGCCGTGTACCACACCGCCGGGCGCAGGGCGGGCGGCGTGACCGGACCGCCGAACAGCAGATCCTCCACCAAAGGCCGGGCCAGCGGAGCACCGGCAGCATCGCAGTAATAAGCCGCGCGGCCCTGCCGGGGGTTCAGTTCAAACAGCACCGGCTCGCCGCGGCGGTCGTATTTCAAATCAAAATTGGCAAAGCCGCGCCAGCCCGCCGTCTGCAAAAGGCCACGCAGAGCCTCCAGCAAGGCGGTGTCCTGCCGGGCGGGTTCCACCAGCACAGCGGCGTAGTTGCCAATGCCCTCGGGTGTACGCTCCTGCAAAAGGGGCTGCCCCTGCACAAGCCACGGCACACTGCCGTCGGCGGCGCAGTAGGCGTTCACGACCCCCAGCCGCGTATCCGGGCCGGGGATGTGCTCCTGCAAAAGCATGGCCCCGCGGTAGCTGCTGCGGGCGGCTGCGGACAAAATCTCCTGTAATTCGGCGGCATCCCGGGCCAGATAGACCTTGCGCTTGCCCGGGAAATGGCAGTTCCACCAGGCGGGCGAGTCAGCAGGCTTGACGACGACCGGCCAGCCGAATGGCAGCTCGAGCACAATGTCCCCCGGGTATACTGTTATGCTCTGCGGCGTGCGCAGGCCCACGGCGCGGCAGGCGGCGGCAAACTGCTGTTTATCGGCCAGGGCCAGCGCGGCGGGTGGCGGGCAGGCAAAGCGGTACGTCCCCCGCAGTTCAGCGGCACAGCGGGCCATAATCTGGGTGTAGCCGTCGGCGCAGGAGATGAGCAGCCGCGTTCGGCCGGGGTATTGCTCGGCCAGGCCCAGCAGCGTGGCGGTGAAAACGCTGTCCCGCTCAAACGCTGGGTCCTGGGCGGCCACCTGCACAATACGGCTGTGGGCCAGCGCAGGCAGCGCACGGCGGCAGACGGCCAGGCTGCGCACGCCGTATGTCTCATAAAAGCTGCGGGCCATACCGTAGACATTGGCATCCCCGCCCAGCAGCACCGGCAATATCTGCGGCATAGAAATTCCCCCTTACCGCTAGTGTATGCGGCAAGGGGGCGTTTATTCTTTTTGCCTTCTCCCAAGGGGAGAAGGTGGCCCCGCAGGGCCGGATGAGGGGCAGGTATACCACAGCCGCCCGGCAAATGGGTTCCGTTGGCAAGGTTGCCCCTCATCCGCCCTCGGTCGGGGCCTCGGGCACCTTCCCTCAAGGGGGAAGGCACATTATTTCTCCGTCAGCGGCATTTCCTCCGTCCATACTCCGCCATTACTGTCCGTCACCCGCACAACGTATTTGGGCGCGGCATCGCCGTCGTACTCCCAGCCGTTGATGACGGCATCATCGTAAAACGTGCCATTCCAGACGCTCTCGGTGCGGGCGGAGCTGCCGTAGCTGTACTCACCCTCGCATTCCAGCGCGGCGGTGGCGGTAGGTTCGCCGGCGTCGCCGCTCAAGCGCAGGTCTATTTCCACCTTCGCAATCTGCATCCACGGCGGGGCGTCCACCTGAAGTTCCACCGGGTAGCAGGTCAGGGTCAGATACCGCTTGCCGTTGACCCGGTTGATGTAGTACCCGAAATCCAGGCTGCTGCCCGCCGCACTCCAGACAATCGTCGGCTCGGTCATTTCGTCGTTGAAGTCCACCGTGCCTAAGCCCTCACTGGTGGTCGCACCATCGGCGGTCCACTGCACACTCAAATCGTAGGTGCTGCCCACCGTAAAAACAATCCCCTGCGCCGCAAAGCTGCCGTCTGGCACGGCGGTCATATCATAGAGCTGCGTGTCGTCGCCGCTGCGCACAGCCAGCCGGGCGGTCATGCCGTCCTGCACCGTGCGCGGCGTGACCTGCACCTGCACGGGCATCCAGCTCTTATCCGCGTCCCTGTGCAGCTTGTCGGCGGGCAGCCAGCGCCAGTCCAGCACGGTGGCCTCGCCCATCCGCACGGCGTCCTGCAATTCGGAGATCTGCGCCGAAAGTTCTGCCTGCTGGGCCGCGTAGCTGGACTGGATGGCCGCATAGTTCTGGTTCAGCGCGGCGATCTGCCGCTCATACTGCCAGGCCACCGCCGCCAGCAGCCCGGCCAGGATAACGACCGCCGCGCCCCCGGCGCAGCCCCACAGTCTGCGGCGGCGCTTTTCCTCGGCGTCGCGGGCGGCCAGCAGGTCCCGCAGTGCATCCAGCGTCACGGCAGGCGCGGCGGGGTCGGCCTGCTCTGCGCCCAGCAGGGCATCCACGCCGGTGCCCAGTTCGGCCGCCAGCACCTGCAAATTGTCCAGCCCCGGCAGGGCGGTGTCCTTCTCCCACTTGCCCAGGGCCTGGCGGCTGACGCCGATGCGCTCGGCCAATGCCTCCTGGCTCAGGCCCTTGGCCCTGCGTGCTGTTTGGATATTCTGCCCCAGTGTCACAGGCTCACCTGCTTTCCGCTTTGATTTGACATAATTTTACCACAGCGTGTGGTAAAATGCCAGCAAGTCAAGTGTACAAAACGGTAACGGCAGGTTGCACTGCCGGGAAAGGATGCTGGAATATGTGCGGAATTGCCGGTTTTATCTCCCCCGCCCGGGCGGACGCCGCAGCACTGGTCCCGATGCTGGCGCGCATCGCCCACCGCGGGCCGGACGGCCAGGGAACGTTTGTGGAGGGACCCGCCGCGCTGGGTCACTGCCGCCTGGCCATTATTGATTTGCAGGGCGGCGCACAGCCGCTGTACAGCGAGGATAAAAATTTCGTCGTCGTGTTCAACGGCGAAATCTACAACTACCGCGAACTGACCGCCGAGCTGACCGCCCTGGGCCACACCTTTGCCACCCGCACCGACACCGAGGTGCTGCTGCACGGGTGGGAGCAGTGGGGCCGCGAACTGCTCCCCCGGCTGCGGGGAATGTTCGCCTTTGCGCTGTGGGACCGCCGGGCGCAGGTGCTTTTCTGCGCCCGGGATATGTTCGGCATAAAGCCGCTCTACTACTGCCGCTGCGCCGACGGCACGCTGCTGTTTGCCAGCGAGATCAAGGCGTTTCTGGATCATCCCTCGTTTGAAAAGCAACTCAACACCGCGCAGCTGCCGCTCTACTTATCCTGCCAGTATTCCCCGGGGCGGGACACGTTTTTTGCCGGGGTGCAAAAGCTGCTGCCCGGGCATTTTCTGGAATTTTCCGAGGGGATCGTGCGCACCACGCGGTGGGTACAGCCCGCCTTTCTGCCAGGCGATACACCGCCCGCCCCCGATGAGCTGGAAGCCGTGCTGCGCCAAAGTGCCGAGGCCCACAAAATTGCCGACGTCGAGGTCGCGGGGTTCCTCTCCGGCGGGGTGGACTCGGCCTACCTCACGGCATTGGCCCGGCCCGCGCGGACCTACACGATTTCCTACGCAGAGCCGAAGTACGACGAGTCCTTCCCCGCCCGGGCGCTGGCGCGGAATTTGGGGCTGCGGAACCGGGTGCGGTGCATCAGCCCCGGCGAGTTCTGGGACGCCGTACCCGCTGTGCAGTACCACATGGACGAGCCGATGGCCGACGCGGCCGCCGTGGCGCTCTACTTTTTGAACCGTGAGGCCGCCAGGGATGTGAAGGTCGTCCTCTCGGGCGAGGGCGCGGACGAGCTGTTCGGCGGGTATAACATCTACCGCGACCCCTTCACTGCGCGGTGGTATAACCGCCTGCCGCCCTGGCTGCGGAGCGGGCTGGGGGCCGCCGCCAGCCTGCTGCCGCCCGGGCCGGGGGTAAATTTTCTTGTGCGGCGGGGTTTAAGTTTAGAAGAACGCTACTTTGGCCCCACGGCGCTTTTGACCGAGCGGGAAAAGCGCCGCCTGCTGCCCGGGTACGAGGGCGACGGCGACCCGGTCTGCCTGACCGAATCCATCTGGGACATGACCGAGGATCAGGACCCTGTGACCCGGATGCAGCAGGTAGATCTGCAGCTCTGGTTGGCCGGGGATATTTTGCTGAAAGCCGACAAAATGAGCATGGCCCACAGCCTGGAGCTGCGGGTGCCCTACCTTGATAAAGAAGTCTTTGCCCTGGCCGCCGCGCTGCCCGCCGCCGCCAAGGCCAACGCCCGCATGACAAAAATTGCCCTGCGCCAGGCTGCGGCCCGCACACTGCCCCCGGCGGCTGCCGCCCGGAAAAAGCTGGGTTTCCCGGTGCCGGTGCGGGACTGGCTGCGGCAGGAGCCGTACACCAGCCGGGTGCGGGCCGTATTCAGCCGCCCGGCAGCCGGAGAGTTCTTTAATGTGCGGCTGCTGCATACTATGTTGAACCACCACCTGCACGGCGGCGACTGCTGGCGGCAGATCTGGTGCGTGTACAGTTTTTTGATTTGGTACGAACAGTTTTTTGGAGCGTGATGCCAAATGGACCTGCGGCGGCTTATCCAGAACACCGACTGCCAGCTTGTGCGGGGCGACGCCCTGACCGAGGTGACGGCGCTCTGCTGTGATTCCCGCTGTGCCGGGCCGGGGGCGCTGTTTGTCTGCCTGCCGGGCCGCCACACCGACGGGCGGCAGTTTGCGGCCCAGGCCGTGGCCGCCGGGGCTGTGGCGGTGCTGTGCGCCGGGCCGCCCCCGGACGTGGGCGCGGCCGTGGTAGAGACGGAAAACCCACGCCGCATGATGGCGGTTTTGGCGGCGCGGCTCTGCGGTGAACCGGCCCGCGCCATGACGATGATCGGCGTGACCGGCACGAAGGGCAAGACGACGACGGCCCACCTGCTGGCGGCCATTTTACAGGCCGATGGGCGGCGGGTCGGGCTGGTGGGCACCAACGGCGTCTGCTGGCCCGGCCATCGCCACGATTTGAACCACACAACGCCGGAAAGCTGTGACTTGCAGGTGCTTTTGCGCCGCATGGCCGACGACGGCTGCGACGCCTGCGTGATGGAAGTTTCAAGCCTGGGGATGAAGTTTGACCGCGCGGCGGGGATAGAGTTTGACGTGGGCGTGTTCACGAACCTGTCGCCCGACCACATCGGCCCCGGCGAGCACGCGGATTTTGCCGAGTATCTGCACTGGAAAGCCGCGCTGTTTCAGCAGTGCCGCGCGGGAGTTTTCAACATCGACGACCCCTGGGTGGGGAAAATCATGGACGGCGTCCCCTGCCGCGCTGTAACCTACGGCACGGTCCCCGGGGCCGATGTGCGGGCCGATAGCAATTTTACTCTGACACGGGAGGGCGGTCGGCTGGGCGCGGCCTTCACGGTGGACGGTGTGCGGTACACCGTGGGGATGCCCGGGGCGTTCAGCGTGCAGAACGCCCTGGCTGCCCTGGCCGCAGCGCGGGTGCTGGGCGCGGGCGAGGACGCGATACACCGGGGGCTGGCCGCCGCCGTGGTGCAGGGCCGGGTGGAGCCTGTGGCCGTGGACGCACCGTTCACGGTGCTGATCGACTACGCCCACAACGAGGCCGCCGCCGAGAGTCTGTTGCGCACGCTGCGGGCCTACACCCCGGCGCGGCTGGTGGCGGTGTTCGGCTGCGGTGGCGAGCGGAGCCGGCTGCGGCGGTTCGGTATGGGGTCCGTCTGCGCCCGGCTGGCGGATTTCTGCGTCATTACCGAGGACAACAGCCGCAGTGAGCCGGTGGAGCATATTTTGGCGGATATCCGGGCGGGGCTGAAACTTGGCAACCCGGCCACCCCCTTTGCCGAGATACCGGACCGGCGGCAGGCCATTTACTACGCGCTGGCCCACGCCCAGCCCGGGGATATCGTGGCGATTTTAGGCAAAGGCCACGAGACGACGATAGAACGCAATGGGGTCAAGGAGCCGTTTGTGGAAAGTGAGATCGTGGAGGAGTATTGGGATAGCAAAAGGGCGGCCTTGCGCTGAAGGCAAGGCCGCGAAACGCATTAAATCATCGCTCTGTAGGAGTCGGCGTCCCCGACGACCCGCAGGTTACGCAGACACCCCGTTCACGGGCGCTTGTAGGGCGGCCAGCCCTCTGGCCGCCGCGGAGGGGTCAAGACCCCTCCCTGCAAATCTACCGCAAAAGGGGTTGCAACGGCAAAGTTACGGGCCGGACATGCCCGGCCCCTACCGCACAGCAAAAAACACCCCTGCGCCATCCCAAAACGGCGCAGGGGTGTTGCCTATCCTTGTAAAATCAGACCAACTTATACAGCTGCCCGCTGAACGGTGCCAGCGTCAGCTTCAGCTTGCCTTCGCACGCCTTGCCCACAAGCCGCTTCGGTTTCTCGGTCTGGCCACCGAAGCACTGCCAATCCGTGTCCAGAATCGGCGTCAGCCTGCCCGCGCGGGGCAGTGCCAGCTCGTACTCTTTCAGCTCCGTATCGCCGAAGTTGAACGCCGCCAGCACCGCGCCGTCATGGCCCTCACGCCAGATGGCACAGGCGTCCAGCTCGGGGTGCCGGCAGTCCAGCCACTGGAACGCCGCCGGGTCGTACTCACGACTCCAGAACGCCTCGTTGGCGCAGTACGCCTCGTTCAGCGCCTTGCGGTAGCGGTGGAAATCGTCGTGGCTCGGATACTTCAGCACCATCCAGTCCTGCTCGCGGCTCTCGTCAAACTCGCGCAGCTGCGCGAATTCGTTGCCCATAAAGTCCAGCATCTTGCCCGGGTGGATAGCCATGTACAGGTACAGCGCCCGCGCCTGGGGGAACTTGCCCTCGTAGTCGCCGTACATTTTTTGCACGATGGTCGCCTTGCCGTGGACGTTCTCGTCGTGGCTGAAGGGCAGGATGTAGTGCTCATTCCAGGCGTACATCATCGAGAAGGTCAGCTTGCCCAGGTTCTCCCGCCGCTCGTCTGGGGTCTTTTTAAAGTAGTCTAGGGTATCGTTCATCCAGCCCAGATCCCACTTGTAGTCAAAGCCCAGGCCGCCGTACTCGACCGGCGCGGTCACTTTCGGGAAGCTGGTGGAATCCTCGGCAATCAGGATGGCCGTGGGGTGGCGCTGCTGCAAACCGTAGTTCATGCCCTTCAAAAAGTCCAGCGTCGAGCCGTTGACGCCGCGGTTCGGGTCGCCCTGCCAGTAGATGAGCCGGGACACCGCGTCCATGCGCAGGCCGTCGGCATGGAACACCCGCAGCCAGTAATCGGCGCAGGACTGGATGAAGCACTGGATCTCACCGCGGGAGTGCATAAAGTTACAGCTGCCCCACTCGCTCCGGCCCACAGCGGCTGCCGGGTACTCATACAGCGGTGTACCGTCAAATTCTTTCAGTCCGTAGGCGTCCACGGCAAAGTGTACCGGTACAAAATCCAGAATAACGCCGATGCCCTGCTTATGGCAGGCGTTGACAAATTCGGCCAGCTCGTCCGGCGTGCCGTAGCGGCTGGTGGGGGCAAAAAAGCCGGTGATCTGGTAGCCCCAGCTGCCGTCGAAGGGGTGCTCGGCCAAGGGCATGAGTTCAATGTGGGTGAAGCCGTTCTCCTTGCAGTAAGCGGGCAGCAGCTCGGCCAGTTCGGCGTAGGTATACCAGCTGCCGTCCTCCTTCTGCCGCCAGCTGCCGGCATGGACCTCGTAGATATTCAGCGGTTTATCGAAGCATTTTGTGCGTTCCTGCATCCATTGGTCGTCGTCAAAGCCCTGCGGGCGGTCGGACACGATGCTGCGGCCGTCGGGGCGCAGTGTCATAGCCGTGCCGTAGGGGTCGCAGTGGGCCACGCTCTGGCCGTTTGCGCCGCGCACCCAATACTGGTAGACCATACCCGCGTTCACACCGGGGGCGTCGCATTCCCACACGGCGGACTCGGTGCGGTGCAGGTCAAAGGTGCCGATCTCGGTCTCGACGGCGATATGCTGCGCGGACGGTGCCCACACTGCAAAATGTGTGCCGCCGAAATAGGTATGCGCCCCGAAAAATTCATACGCATCAAAGGCGTGCCCGGTGTAAAAATCCTGCATATTCATGATGAAAACTCCTGATTGTAAGGATGGCTTCCCCCCTGGGGGAAGCTGTCAGCGGCCCCGACCGCCGACTGATAAGGGGCGGCGCCGGTCATTATTGCCCGGTAAAGGGGCTGCTGCGGGAAGTCTGCCCCTCATCCGCCCCTTCAGGCCACCTTCCCCCTCAGGGGAAGGCCTTTTCTCTAAAAAAATTGTACCACACCCAAAGGTGTGGTACAACCTACAATTTTGAACACGGTGTCCAAAATTTAAATTTTCAGCAAAACCCGTGCAATGTTGAAGTAGACCAGCAGCGTCGTGGTATCGACGATGGTGGTGATAAGCGGCGACGCCATGACGGCCGGGTCCATCTTGAACTTTTCGGCCACAACAGGCAACAGGCCGCCGATCAGCTGGGACAGGATGATCGTGCAGACCAGCGTCAGGCAGACGACCGCTGCCACAGGAGCCTTGATGCCGTCCAGGAAAATCAGCTTGGCAAAGTTGCACAGCGCCAGCGTGCCGCCGCAGAGGATGGCAATGCGGAACTCGCGCCACAGAATCTTCGGCAGGTCGTGGGGCTCAATGTCGCCGACGGCCAGGCCGCGGATAATGGTGGAGGTACTCTGGCTGCCCGCGTTGCCGCCTGCGTCGGTCAGCATCGGGATGTAGGCGGTCAGCACTGTCATGGCGGCGAGGGCATCCTCATACCCGCGGATGACCATGCTGGAGAAGGTGGAGGAAATCATCAGGAACAGCAGCCACGGCGCGCGGCTTTTGTACAGATCCCACATAGACTGTTTAAAGTAGGGCTTATCCGACGGGCCGATAGCGTTCATCTTGGCGATATCTTCGCTGGCCTCGTCCTGCATGATCGAGATAGCGTCGTCGATGGTGACGATACCGACCAGACGCTTCTCGTTGTCCACAACGGGAATAGCCAGGTAGCCGTACTTTTCGAACATCTGGGAGACGTCCTCCTGGTCGGTGGTGGTGGCAACGCTGACGACGTTGTCATCCATCATGTCGCGGATGATCTCGTTCTGCGGGTCCTTCGAGAGGACCAGTGCGCGCAGGGAGACGACGCCGATGAGGGTGCGGTCACGGTCGGTGACGTAGCAGTTGTTGATGGTCTCCTTGTCAAAGCCGTTCTTGCGGATAGCGTCCATGGCCTGGGCCACGGTCCAGTCGGGGCGCAGCTCCATCAGCTCGGTGGTCATGACGCCGCCGGCGGAGTCCTCGGGGTATTTGAGCAGTTCGTTGATCATGCGGCGGGTCGCGGGGTCCGCCTGGCCAAGGATACGCTTGACTACATTGGCGGGCATTTCCTCGACCAAATCCGTCGCATCATCGACGAACAGGTCGTCCACAACAGCCTTCAATTCCTTATCGGTCAGGCCGTCGATGAGGTTCTGCTGGGTCTCGGGGGTAAGCTCGGCGAAAATCTCTGCCGCCAGGTCCTTGGGACACAGGCGGAACAGCACCGGAAGCTTCTCCGGCGGGAGATCCTCAAACACGGCGGCCAGGTCGGGCGCGGGCAGGGTGGACATAACATCGCGCAGGCTCTGGTACTTTTTGGCATCGTCCAGGTTGGCCAGCATCGTGCGGAGGGTCAGGATCGCGGTATCAGACATAAAAAAGCTGCCTCCTTTTCAGGCGGCAGCCAGGCACATTTTGGTTTTGGGCAACGCAAAACAGAGCAACACCGTGGGTTATGGCTAACACACAGTTTGCTTTGATGCGCCCCTAAAAATATGGTGGCTGCCGTTATTTAAGATACATCGGTACACAGGACTGGGACTGGGGGTATCCATTGTGACAACCACCTCACATATATTTGAATTTTTACCATAAGGCGCTATTCGCACCTATATTTACTTTACCATCCAAAGCCGAATTAGTCAACGGTAAATTTCGGCATTTGACGAAATTTTTTCCGTGCGCACGGCTGTCATCTGTGATATACTGGGGGTGCATTCCTACGACCGCTTACAGGGAGGTATCGCCATGATTAGAAACATCGCTGTCGTCAGCCTGTCCCGCGGCGTGCTGGGAGAGGCGTTTGCGCAGCACGAAGTCGAGATTGGGCTGCAACGCCTGGCCGGGTACGGCGTAAATGTCCGCTTTATGCCCAACGCCCGGCGCGGCATCGACTACCTGACCGCGCACCCGGAGGCGCGCGCCGCCGACCTTCTGCAGGCGTTCCGCGACCCGGGGATTGACATGATCCTCTGCGCCATCGGCGGGGACGACACCTATCGGCTGCTCCCCTATCTGTTCGACCACGACGAACTGCGCAGGGCCGTCACCGGCAAAGTGTTTCTCGGCTTTTCCGACACAACGGTCAACCACATGATGCTGCACAAGGTCGGGCTGCCGACATTTTATGGGCAGGCATTTCTGCCGGACGTCTGCGAATTGAGCCCCGCGATGATGCCCTACACCGAGCACTATTTTACGGAATTACTGCGCACTGGCACGATCCGCGAGGTCACGCCCAGCGATGTCTGGTACGAAAGCCGCACCGACTTCAGCCCCTCGCAGATTGGCATTGCTCCCGCCACACACCCCGACGACGGTTTCCGGCTTTTGCAGGGCAGCCCGGTATTTTCTGGGGAAATTCTCGGCGGTTGCATCGACACTTTCTATGATTTCTTCGATGGTACGCGGTATGCAGATATGCCGCTACTGTGCCAAAAATACGGTCTTTTTCCCACGGCCGAGGACTGGCAGGGGAAAATTTTGCTGCTGGAAACCAGCGAGGAGCAGATGCCGCCCGAAAAATACCATGCAGCATTGACATACCTCAAAAACGTCGGGGTGTTCCGTGCCGTCAGCGGCGTGCTGATTGGCAAACCGATGGACCGCCAATACGAGGACGAGTACAAGAAGATTTTAGTCGAAGTCATCAACGACCCCAAGCTGTCCATCGTCTGCAACCTCAACATCGGGCACGCCGCGCCACGGTGCATTTTGCCCTTTGGCGTCCAAGCCTGTGTAGACATTGATGCGCAGAAGATCACTTTTGCTTAAAGCAGCGCACTACTTTGGGGGCCGCATCTGACGGGGCGTCGAGGACGCCGCCCCCCTACAAATACGCGGCTGTACAAATAAAAAGCCGACGCCTGGCAGGTTGTACCGGGCGTCGGCAATTTTTATTTTAGGTAAATCAGGCCAGGGCTTACGCCATCAGTTCCTTGACAGTCTCGGCCAGCTTTTCGTCCTTGCAGGCGGGGAAAAAATACTCGGCGAAGTGCTCACCGGCGAAAGCGCCCTTGACGAGGTCGCGGTCCAGATCCTTCAGGATGTCGGACAGGTCGCGGAAGGCAACAGCGCGCACGCCGTCCAGAATCTTCTTGTTGCGCTGCTCGGGCACAACGCGCTCCTTGGGGTAGCCCTGGCCGTGGCCGAAGCCGAACAGCTTCTCGAAGATGTACTCGAGGTTCAGCTCGCCGCCCCAGCCAAAGCCCTTGGCGAAGGGCAGGGCCACCGCGTTGCCGTCGTTGACGTGGGCGAAGGTGTAGGCATCGACCGGATCCTCGACATGGCCGCAGATGACACCGGGGAAGCTGTTCAGTGCCAGCATAGCGCCTTCGCCGGTGCCGCAGCCGGTGATGACATAGTCGGCCGCGCCGGAGTTCAGCAGCACAGCGGCCAAGATGCCGTTCTGCACATAGGTCAGCTGGGCGGCATCATCGGCGGCATACATGCCGTAGTTGACGACCTCGTGGCCCATCGGCTCCACGACCTTGCGCAGGGTTGCTTCAATCAGGGCGTTCTTGGCGGCCTGACTGTTTTCGTTGATCAGTGCGATTTTCATATTTTTTCTCCTTTACGTGCGTTTTATCGGATCAGCTGACGGAAATACGTTGTGTTGATGCTCTTATCGTTCTTGGCCATCTTGGCAATGCAGCCGTCCAGCGTGCGGGCTACATCGTCCAGGCTGCGCCAGCTGGCGGCCTGGGGCTTGACTTCTTCTTCCAGCCAGGGGCCGACGTCGGTGTGGGAACACGCCCCCTCGATGAGGTACGCGCCGGGGCGGCTCTCCTGGGTCTGCGGCTCGTAGCCGTCGGCGCTGCCCATCATCGTCATGACGAACTGGCCCTTGCGGTTGCGCCCGCCCACAATAAGGCGCACGCCCACCGGCTGCACCTGCACGGTGGCGGCCTTTTCGCGCATGATCTTGACGATTTTTTCCAGGGTCAGGTACTGGGGCTGGTACTCGTCCACGGCGTTGATGATCTGCACGGCGGCCAACGTATCGCCCGCAAAACCAACCATGACGTTGCGGTTGATCTTGCGCACCTTGGGCAGGTCGTTCTTGATAACGTGGGGCTTGTCGCCGGTGATGGGTTCCTCAACAAAACGGCCATCGCTGACCATGGCGCAGAATGCGTCACTGCAAACAGCTAAAATAGCACTCATAATTTTTTCGTTCCTTTGCTTTTAATAGGGTACTTGTATTGTAGCACGAAATTTGCGCGGGTGCAATGGGTGCTTGACTTAACCTGCGGTGTGCGGTATACTAATAACAGAAAAGGCGCTGCGACAAGCGGTTGGCCCGATCAAAATGGGATTTAGGAAAACCTAAGAACCGTCACTTTGCCGAGTGGCGGTTTTTGCTTTTTACGACTAAACTTAATGTGATGGTCTTGCGGCCAACATAGAACGTAAATGTAAATCGCATGGTCTCACCTCCTTTCGGGGGTGGGGCCAACCGCCTGCCGTTGTGTGCAGCGCCTTGCCGTCTGTTCGTACAGGCGGTTTTTGTGTTATACCAGAGTTTTCGACGATATACAAGCAAAGCTGCCCGCAGGAGAACCTTCCCCCGCGGGCAGCCTTTTACTTTATCGAGTTTATCGAGCCTGTAGGGGCCGCATATGTGCGGCCCGCGGCTTTCCGCAAGCACTCGTCTGCCTTATACGGCAGGGCCGGACATACCCGGCCCCTACAGGGCAACTCTTATTTAGTGATTCTTGTAATAATTGATGAGGCATCCATCGGCCAGGATCTGCCGCTCGGCATCGGTCATAGCGCCGAGGCTGACTGTAAAGCGAACTACGCCGCCGTCCGGCTTTACGGCGATGGCGGTCAACTCGTCATCGGCATTCAGCAGCGCCTTGCGCACGCCGGGCAGGTAGACGTAATCGCCGTTGGCCAGCACGTTGGGCGTATCCAGCAGGAAGGGCAGCATGCCCCAGTTGATGCAGTTGGAGCGGTAGCGCTTGGTGGCGTACTCGCAGGCAAAGTTGGCTGCGCCGCCCAGCACGCGCTGGCAGCTGGCGGCCTGCTCGCGGGCGGAACCGTCACCGGGCTTGTTGGCGAAGATGGCCGAGCCGATGTTGGTATTTGCCGCATCGGGCGTGTAGCCCCGCTTCTTCAAATCATCGTAGACACGCGCGATCTCAGCGGGCAGAGCGCCTGCGCGGCGCTCCTCATCCAGCGCCTTGACAGCCTTGGCATTCGGCACATAGGCCGGATCCTTGCGGGAGAGGGTGAACTCCGCCAGGCGCAGCGGGTTAGAGCGGAAGGACGACGTCTCGCCCGAGGGAATCAGCTCATCGGTGGTGGTGACCGGGTCGGTGATGTAGCTGACGATCTTCACGAGCAAATCATCCGTCAGGGCGGGCTGCTGGGGCCAGTCCTTGATGTTCGGGCCAAATTTCAGCTCATAGTCCGGCTCCGGGTGGCCCCAGCCGTTGTATACGCGCTTGTCGTAGACACCCTGCTCAAAGTGGTACTCGGGCACGGTGTACTCGACATCGGTCAGCTCGCTGGCGGCGGTCAGGTAGCCGCCGTTGGCCGCGGTGGCGGCGATGGAGCGGGCGTCCATCAGGGCGACGGCGCTGATCTGGCCCTCACCGGGCTTCGAGCCTTCGCGGTTCGGGAAGTTGCGGGTCGTGTGGCGGATCGAGAACTCGCCGTTGGCCGGGGTATCGCCCGCGCCGAAGCAGGGGCCGCAGAAGCACTCGCGGAAGATGCCGCCAGCGGAAACAATGTCGGCCACCGCGCCGTTCTTGACCAGTTCCAGGTAGGTCGGCATACTGTCGGGGTAGACGCTGAACTTGAACTCGCCGTTGCCGCAACTCTTGCCTTTGATGATATCCGCCACGGCACAGATATTCTCATACGTGCCGCCGGAGCAGCCCGCGACCACGCCCTGATCCACATAGATGCGGCCATCGGCGCAGATCTTGCCGACCAAGTCCATCTCGACCTTGCCGCCCAGCTGCTTGTTGGCCTGGTCCTGAGCCGCCTGCAAAATCTTCCCGGCGTTGGCTTTCAGCTCGCGGATGGGGTAGGCGTAGCTCGGGTGCATCGGCAGGGCGATCATGCACTCAACGGTGGACAGATCCAGTTCGATGCAGCCGTCGTAGTAGGCTACATCGGCAGGTTTCAATTCTTTGTAGGCCTCCGGGCGGTTGTGCTGCTCGAAGTATTGTTTCGTAACATCGTCTGTCTGCCAGATGGAGGACCAGCAGGTGGTCTCGGTGGTCATGACGTCGATGCCGTTGCGGTAATCGGCGCTCAGATTGGCAACGCCGGGGCCGACAAACTCCATGACCCTGTTCTTCACATAGCCGTTGGCGTAGGTGGCGGCCACCAGCGCCAGCGCGACATCATGGGGGCCGACACCGGGGTTGGGCTTGCCGGTCAGATAGATGGCGACCACGCCGGGGTAGGCCATATCGTAGGTGCGGCCGACCAGCTGCTTGGCCAGCTCGCCGCCGCCCTCGCCGACGGCCATCGTGCCCAGCGCACCGTAGCGGGTGTGGGAGTCAGAGCCGAGGATCATCCGCCCGCAGCCGGACATCATTTCCCTGTTGTAGCTGTGGATGACGGCCATATTCGGCGGAACATAGATGCCGCCGTATTTATGGGCAGCGGAGAGGGCAAACTGGTGGTCGTCCTCGTTGATGGTGCCGCCCACGGCGCAGAGGCTGTTGTGGCAGTTCGTCATGACGTAGGGCAGCGGAAATTCCTTCATGCCGGAGGCGCGGGCCGTCTGGATGATGCCGACATAAGTAATGTCGTGGCTGGTCATCGAGTCGAATTTCATGCGCAGGTCCTGCATGGAATCGCTTGTGTTATGGGCTTTCAGGATGCCGTAAGCGATAGTGCCCTTGCGGGCTTCGTCAGCCGTGACCCCTGCCGGGGCAGCGGTCTGCGGCACGCCATGGACAAGATAAACGCCGGTATCGTGCAGTTTCATGGGAAACCCTCCGTTTTATATGTATCGCCAAAGCCTTCCCCTTAGGGGGAAGGTGGCCGAGCGAAGCGAGGCCGGATGAGGGGCAGCCTGCCCACAGCCACCCGGCAAAGAGACAGCCACGGCAAACGCGCCCCTCATCAGTCCGCTGCGCGGACAGCTTCAGTCTCCGTGCCAAGTGCCGCCTACGGCGGTTGCACTCCGACACGCGCCTGCGGGCGCAGCCCCTCAGGGGAAGCCTTTATCACAGTCGGCTGATAACCGCCTGCGTAAACTCCTTCGTTCCCGCCGTTCCTCCGATATCGGCGGTCACGACCTTGCCCTCGGCGACCTGTGCCAGAATAGCATCATTCAAACGGGCGGCCTTTTCCGTCTCGCCCAGGTCGTTCAGCATCATGGCAAAGGCCATCAGGATGGCGCTGGGGTTGGCCTTGTCCTGCCCGGCAATGTCGGGGGCAGAGCCGTGGACAGCCTCATAGATGCGGGTCGTGTCGCCAATGTTCGCACTGGGCGCAAAGCCCAGACCGCCCACCAGTCCTGCGCAGAGGTCGCTGATGATATCGCCGTAGAGGTTCGGCGCGACGAGCACGTCAAACTGCTCAGGCTTCTGCACCAGCTTCATGCAGAGGGCGTCGATGATGCAGTCGTCGGCGGCAATGTCGGGGTATTCGGCGGCCACCTCGCGGAAGGTGCGCAGGAACAGGCCGTCGGTCAGCTTCATGATGTTGGCCTTATGCACGGCCGTGACCTTTTTGCGGCCGTTTTTGCGGGCATAGTCAAAGGCAAAGCGGCAGATTTTTTCACACGCAGGGCGGGTGATGAGCTTCACGCCGTTGGCCATCTCGTCATTGACCATATACTCGATGCCCTTGTACAGATCCTCGGTGTTCTCACGCACAATGACGAGGTCGACGTTGTCAAAGCGGGTAGGTACCCCCGGCAGCGTGTGCACAGGGCGCAGGTTTGCGTAGGTGGAAAAGCGCTGACGCAGCTGGACGTTGATGCTGCGGAAGCCCTTGCCAATGGGGGTCGCGGTGGGGCCCTTCAGCGCCCAGCCGCAGGCCTCAATGGCATCCAGCGTGCCGGGGGCGATCAGCTCTCCGCTCTCGGCGGCGTACTCGGCACCGGCGGCAAACTCCTGCCACTCGATGCCGGTGTCCAGCGCGGCGGAGACGGCGCGGACGCTCTCTGCAATTTCACGGCCGATGCCGTCGCCCGGGATCAGAACTGCTTTCATAAAAATACTTTCCCCTTTCCCTGTGTTTCTTACAATATACATAATAGTAACCGGTTTGGGGGCGGTTGTCAATGCGCATTTTTACACATTTCGCGGCAATCTGCCCACTAGCTTAATTATTTAAAGTGCCAACTTGGCAATTTTGCAAAATTTTTAAGTTTTTCTTGACGAAAGCGCCAATATACTATAAAATCAATCTATCAGGCACTTGGTGTAAGGGAACGCCCGCAGGGGTATGCGCCTGTATAAAAATGCAAAGTGTATAAAGAGAGGGGTATGTGCGATGTATTACCCGGACGTCCCGGCTTTGGAGCCGGATGAATTGAACCTGCTCTGCAATGAGTATATGGAGCATAACGCCACGCTGGATCCGCATCTGGCGGATCAGATGGGCGTCAAGCGCGGCCTGCGCAATCTGGACGGCACCGGCGTACTGGCCGGCATCACGAACGTGTCCAACGTCATTGGCTATGACAAGAAGCCGGACGGCACCATCACGCCCATCCCGGGCCGGCTGGTCTACCGCGGCATCGACATTGACACGCTGGCCGCCGAAGCCGACGCCCACGACCGCTTTATGTTTGAGGAGGTCATCTGGCTGCTGCTGTTCGGCTCTCTGCCCACGCAGGAGCAGTACGCCAAGTTCCGCAAGCTGCTGGAGCATCACCGCGAGCTGCCCCAGGGCTTTGCCGACGACATGATCTTAAACTCCCCTTCCCCCAACCTGATGAACAAGATGGCGCGAAGCGTGTTAGCCATGTACAGCTATGACGAGCACGCCGAGGATAACAGCCTGCCCAACATCCTGCGCCAGAGCATCAACCTGATTGCCGAGCTGCCCACGATGATGGTCAACGCCTACCAGATCAAGCGCCGCGTCTACGACCGCAGCAGTATGTACTTCCACCTGCCCACCGAGGGCCAGAGCACAGCCGAACATATTTTGAGCACCTACCGCGCCGACCAGAAGTTCACCCATGAGGAGGCGCGGCTGCTGGATCTGTGCCTGCTGGTCCATGCGGATCACGGCGGCGGTAACTGCTCGACCTTCACCTGCCGTGTGCTGTCCAGCTCCGGCACCGACACCTATGCGGCCATCTCGTCGGCCATCGGCGCGCTGAAAGGCCCCAAGCACGGCGGCGCGAACCTGAAGGTCATGCACCAGTTGGACTACATTTTGGAGAACGTCGAAGATCCGACCAACGACGACGAGGTCCGCGAGTTCCTGCGCAAGATCATCCGCAAGGAGCGCGGTGACGGCAGCGGCTTAATTTACGGCATGGGCCACGCGGTCTACACGTTAAGCGACCCGCGTGCCCAGATTCTCAAGACCCACGCCAAGAGCCTGGCCTACAAGAACGGCTATGACGAGGAATACGAGATGCTGTGCAGCATCGAGCGGCTGGCCCCCCAGGTCTTTGCCGAGGAAAAGCACGGCCCGAAGAAGGTCTGCGCCAACGTTGACCTGTTCAGCGGGTTGATTTACAGAATGCTGGGCATCAGCGAGGATCTGTTCACCCCGCTGTTTGCCATTGCCCGTGTGCCCGGCTGGTGCGCCCACCGCGTGGAGGAAGTGGAGTTTGCGAACCGCATCATCCGCCCCGCCTACCAGTACGTCGGCAAGCCGCAAGCGTATGTGGCGCTGGAAGAGAGATAAGGTATATTCCCGGTGCAGCTGCAAGCAGCACTTTTCCCCTCAGAATTCCCTTGCATTTCCCCGCTATTTTTGGTATAGTATTTCCTGTTTTCATTGCAACAAGGAGATTTTTATGCCTGAACGCGCCAACAAAAGAGAAAAACGGCTGGCTATGCTCGTGGTAGCAGCGGTGGTCGTCGTGACGGTGCTGCTCATCGTCGAGACCTTCCGCCTGCTGCTGCCGGGGCTGTGGACGGTATTTTCCGCCGGGGATGAACAGGCCCTCAGTGATTACCTGACCAGCCAGGGGCGGCTGCGCAGTTTTCTGACGCTGTGGTTCCTGGCCGTCGTGCAGGTGCTTTCGCTGGTCATTCCCGCCATGCCGGTGCAGCTGGCGGCGGGGCTTGCCTATGGGCCGTGGCTCGGCTTTTTGACGAGCTTTTCCGCCTCCGCCGTCGCCAACATGAGCGTCTACTTACTGGCCCGGCGGCTGGCCCCGGTCATCCGGCGGCTGGTGGCCGACAACCCCAAGGCTGCGAAGCTGCTGGACAGCGTGCGCAGCAGCAAGGACCCCTGGTTTTACACGATTCTGGCGTTCATCACGCCGGGGCTGCCCAACGGCATCATCCCTTACGCCGCCGCCAACGCCGGGATGCGCCCCAAGCAGTTTTTGGCGGCCATCTTCATCAGCCTGCCCTTTCCCACCCTGCTGACCTGCGCGGCCGGCAGCTTTATCCTGGAGGGAAACTGGATGCTGACCGTGCTGGTGGGCGTGGTGCTGTTCAGTTTTGTGGGCATTCTGTTCTTCAACCGCACCCGGCTCATCGCCCGGGCGCACCAACTCAACGATAACCGCAAGAAAAAAGCCGGGGCATGAAAGCCTCGGCTTTTTTATAAAGGCTTCCCCTAAGGGGGAAGGCATCGCCCTCTACAGCGCGTTACACAAACACCACCTGCACCAGCACCATATACAGCGCCGTGCCTGCGGCGATGCTCAACAATGTATTCTTCTTCCACAAATGCAGACCTACCACCGCGGCGGCAGCAATAAGTTCCGGCAGGCCATGGGTCGGGCCGAGCAGGTCCACGCCGCGCAGGCAGTAGACCACCAGCATCGCCATGATGGCGCAGGGCAGCACACCCGCGAGGTAGACAATAAACCTTGGTGTGGGCCGCCCGCCGCCGAACACCACAAAGGGCAAAAACCGTATCAGCGCCGTCACGCCCGCGACCACCGCCACAAGCAGCGCACCGTGTACATCAAACGGCATGGTCGGCCTCCTTTTTCTCGGTAACTTTACGCAGCAGCGTCAAAGCCGCCGTAATGCCCAGCATGGAGGGGATCAGGAAATTGCTGCTGCCGAAAATCAAAAGGCAGACCAGCGAGACGCCCAGCCCCACCAGCGCGGGGGTGTGGTCCCTGCTTGCCTTCCACTGCTCGGTCATGACGACGAGGAACAGCGCGGTCATGGAAAAATCGATGCCGGTGGTATCAAAGGGAAGCACGCTGCCCAGCAGCGCTCCCGCCACGCAGCCCACAACCCAGTAAAACTGATCCAGCAGCGACACCCAGAAAAAGTATCTGCTCTGGTCAACGTCCTCGGGCGCGTCGCCGCTGCACACAACGGAGTAAGTTTCATCAGTCAGGGCAAAAATCAGGTACGGCTTAGCCGCGCCGGTATTTTTATAACGTTCCAACATCGAAATGCCGTAAAATAGATGCCGCGCGTTGACCATCAGCGTCATGAGCGCCGCCGAGATCAGCGACGCGCCGCCCGCCAATAAATCGATCGTGACATACTGCATACTGCCCGCATAGATCAGGCCGCCCATGGCCAGCGCCCAGCCCGCGCCGTAACCCTTGCTTTGCAGCAGCACACCAAAGCCCAGCCCCAGCACGATATACCCCGCCATGATGGGCACAGAGCGCACAAAGGCGTATTTGAACGTTTTCAGTTTCCCATTTCCCCTTTAACCTACTAAAGTGCTATGTTGGCTAGTATAGCACAAAAAAATTCCCTATGCAACAAAAAAGGCTTCCCCCGAGAGGGAAGCTGTCCGCGAAGCAGGCTGATGCGGGGCAAGCGTGCCAATGCAGCCCATTATCGGGCAGTCATGGCAAACCCGCCCCTCATCCGGCTCTTCGAGCCACCTTCTCCCAAAAGGGGAAGGCAAAATCATTTTTCACTCTCCCACTGCGCCACCAATGGCGCGGCGACGGTGGAGAGCGCCTCCCGGGCGGCGTTGATGGCGGTCACATCCGCCGGGGTGAGCTTATCGGCTTTTTTATGGCGTAATACGCGCTCCAACGCGCGTTCTGCGTCCTTGATTTTTCCGCGCGTCTCGCGGTCCAGTGCCTTGCCGGCCTTGCTGCCCAGCGCTGTGTTCACGCGGTAGAGCGCGGCCTCGCCCGCGTTCAGGGCCTCCAGGGCGGCCTTGCGCTCCTTGTCCTGCCCGGCAAAGGCAGCGGCGTTGCGCATGGCGCGGGTGATCTCCTCCTCGCTCAAATTCGAGGTTCCGGAGATCGTGATGCTCTGCTGCTTGCCGGTGTCCATGTCGCGGGCCTTGACCTTGACGATGCCGTTGGCGTCGATGTCGAACGTCACCTCAATTTTCGGCACACCCGCCCAGGCACGCTTGATGCCTCGCAGGGTAAAGGTGCCCAGCAGCTTATTGTCCTTGGCGAACTCGCGTTCGCCCTGCAGAACCTTGATTTGCACGGTGTTCTGAAACGGCGCGGCGGTGGTGAATACCTTGCTGAACCGCGTCGGGATCGTTGAGTTGCGCTCGATCAGATGTGTCGCCACGCCGCCGACGGTCTCGATCGAGAGGGTCAGCGGAGTCACATCCATCAGCAGCAGGCCCTCGCCAGGGCCTGCCAGCATTTCACCGCCCAGCCGCCCGGCCTGCAAGGCCGCGCCCAGGGCAACACATTCGTCGGGGTTCAGGGATTTGGACGGTTCCAGCCCGGTCATCCGCATGACTTTTGCCTGCACGGCGGGGATGCGGGTCGAGCCGCCCACCAGCAAGACCTGGTCCAGGTCGCTGGCCGAAATGTGCGCGTCGCTCAAAGCGTTGCGCACCGGCAGGGCCGTCCGCTCGATCAGATCGGCGCACAGTTCCTCGAACTTGGCACGGGTCAGTGTCGTCTGCAAATGCAGCGCACCTTCGGCGGTCGTGGTGATAAACGGCAGGTTGATATCTGTTTGTTTCGCGCTGGAAAGTTCTTTTTTTGCTTTTTCAGCTTCTTCCCGCAGGCGCTGCATCGCCACGCGGTCATTCGTCAGGTCAACGCCGTGCTCAGTTTTGCACTTCTCGGCCAGCCAGTTCATGATGCGCTCGTCAAAGTCGTCGCCGCCGAGGAAATTGTCACCGCAGGTGGCCAGCACCTGCACGATGCCGTCGCCAATGCGGATGAGCGACACGTCAAACGTACCGCCGCCCAGGTCGTAGACCATGACAGTCTGGGCGCGGCCATTGTCCAGGCCGTAGGCCAGCGCGGCGGCCGTAGGCTCGTTGACGATGCGGCGCACATTCAGCCCCGCAATGCGCCCGGCGTCCTTGGTGGCCTGGCGCTGGGCATCGTTAAAGTAGGCGGGCACAGTGATGACCGCCTCGGTGACGCTCTCGCCCAGGTAGGCCTCGGCGTCGGTTTTCAGTTTTTGCAGGATAAGCGCGCTCAGCTCCTGCGGCGTGTAGCACTTGCCATCGATGGGCACGCGGGTCTCGCTGCCCATCAGCCGCTTGACGCTGGTCACGGTGCGGGGGGCATTGGTCACAGCCTGCCGCTTGGCAGGCTCGCCGACCAGCCGTTCCCCCGCTTTGGTGAAGGCCACGACCGAGGGCGTTGTGCGCTGGCCCTCGGCATTGGGGATGACGACCGGCTTGCCGCCTTCGACCACCGCCACACAGCTGTTGGTGGTGCCCAGATCAATTCCGATCATTTTTGCCATGGTGGTGTTTGTCCTTTCAAAAAAGACACTTTTAACTCTTGTTTCTATTGTAACGTTTGCCGCCGGAAAATGTGTTGCGATTTCGTAAATATTGCAGTGATTTTTATAAAAGTAAGTTATCTGCAATTTTCCGTTGACGCTTTTTGTCTGGCGTGCTATATTTAGGGCAATACCACATAATTCTAAGTGCCGATACGGCGAGCGAGGTGCGGCAGCTGCTAAGCCAAAAGCGCAGATAATACTTTGTGTATTATCGAGCATTTTG
>NZ_DBMDDV010000023.1:0-46028 GCF_057431175.1 Gemmiger sp.
GACTTTTTGACCTGCCGCGCCGGGCTGGGGGACGTGCCCTCCGGGGCCGCACTGGCCCTGCCCGCCGACGCCCCCGCCGAGCTATACGAACTGCAGAAAAAATACGCTGTGCTGCATAATGTGCCCGTCGCCCTCGACCTTGCGCGGGAGCCGCTGGTGGGCCTGGTGGGCGGCCCAAACCGCGCCGGGGCTTGGACCATGCTGCAAAGCCTGGCGGCCCAGCTGGCTGTGCAGTGCTGCTATACGGATGTAAAATTCGCCTTTCTGCTGCGGGCCGATGCCGCCGACCGAGGGGATTTCTGCCGCTGGCTGCCCCATGTCCGCGCCGAAAATGGCCTGCGCCTGGCCGCCTGCGGGCGAGAGGAAGCCCGCACCGTCTGCGCTGCACTGGCCGCCGCCCTGCGCGTGCCGGACCGCCCCCACTATGTCGTTTTTGTCGAGGAGACTGCCCTGCTGGCGGGGGAATCCCTCGCCGCCGCACTCTTAGCCCCTGCCGCAGATTCCGGCGTTACAGCGGTATTTTTGGCCGACACCGCTGCCGAACTGCCCAACGCCTGCGGCTGCATTCTCGAACAGACCACCTCCGGCGCGGGCGTGCTGCGTGTCCACGGCATCACTACGCCGCTGACCGCGCTGGATGCCGCCGACCCGGCCCAGCTGGACGCCGCTGTGCGCCGCCTGGCCCGCACTGTCGTCAGCGATGCCCCCGCCGCGCAGGCCCTGCCCGAGCGCGTTGACTTTTTTGCGCTCTACGGCGTGCACAGCCCCGCCGAACTCCGCGCCGCCGACCGCTGGCAGGCAGCCCGCCCCTGGGAGACGCTGTCCGTGCCCATCGGCGTGGCAGCGGATGGTCTGTGCGCTTTGGACGCACACGAACAGGCCCACGGCCCCCACGGCCTGGTGGCCGGCACGACCGGTAGCGGCAAATCCGAGACGCTGCAAACCTACATTCTCTCGCTGGCCGTGGCCTTCAGCCCTGCGGATGCCGCCTTCTTCCTCATCGACTACAAGGGCGGCGGCATGGCAAATCTCTTCGCCGGGCTGCCCCATGTGCAGGGGGCGGTCTCCAACCTGTCCGGGGCGCTGGTGCGCCGTGCCATGGCGGCCATCGAGAGCGAGATACGCCGACGGCAGCGGATTTTTGAACGGTGCAGCGTCAACAGTATCAACCAATATACGCCGCTCTGCAAAAACGGCGAGGCCGAGACACCAGTGCCGCACCTCTTTATCATTGTGGACGAGTTTGCCGAGCTCAAGCGCGAGCAGCCTGAGTTTATGCGCAAACTCATCAGCGTGGCGCAGGTGGGCCGCAGCCTGGGCGTACATTTGATCTTAGCCACCCAGCGCCCTGCAGGCAATGTGGACGAAAATATTTTGAGCAACACCCGCTTCCGCCTATGTCTGCGTGTGCAGGACAAACAGAACAGTATGGAGGTGCTCCATCGCCCCGACGCGGCGGCCCTGACCGGGGCCGGGCGCGGGTATCTGCAGGTGGGCAGCGACGAGGTGTTTACCTTGTTCCAGTCCGGGTGGAGTGGTGCGCCCGCCGCGCAGACCGCCCCGCTGGCCAAGCGCATTGACACGACAGGCCGCCCGGTGCAGTCCGCCACAAAGGCGGCCCCCGCTCCCGGCGCGGCCACCCAGCTTTCCGCCACGGTGGACTATCTGCGCACCGAGGCTGAGCGTCTGCACCTGCCTGCATTGCCGCCGCTCTGGCTGCCGCCGCTGCCCGCCCGGCTGGTGCTGCCTGCCGCCCCGCAATGGCCAGAACAGCCTGCGCGGTGGGAGCTTTCTGCCATTGTGGGCCGCATCGACGACCCCGAAAACCAGTGTCAGCTGCCGCTGGTCGTCAACTTTACGGCGGGCGGCCACCACGCGCTGGTGGGCGCACCGGGCAGCGGCAAAAGCACTTTTGTCGAGACACTGCTCCACGCCCTCGCGCGGCGGTACACGCCAGACGCCCTCAATATTTACGCGCTGGATTGCACATCCCGCCGCACAGCGGCCTTCGCGGCCTGCCCCCAGGTGGGCGCGGTGCTGGACGCCACGGATCTGTCCCGCGTCGGGCGGCTCTTCGCGCTGCTGGACGGCCTGTTGACCGAGCGCCAGACCCGCTTGCAGGGCGGTAATTACACCCAGTACGTGGCCGCCCACGACGTTCGCGGTTGCCCCGCCGTGCTGCTGGTGGTGGAGGACATAGCCGCTTTCCGCGAGCGGACGGCCTGCGCCTACGATGACGCTCTGCTGCGCCTGGCGCGGGAGGGTGCGGCCTGCGGCATCTACCTGTTTGTTACCGGCAGCGGGTTCGGGATGCAGGACATACCGGCCCGGCTGGCCGATGCTCTGCGCACCGTGCTGGTGTTGGAACTGCCAGACCGCGCCCGCTATGGCGAGACCCTGCGCTGCCGTATGCCCCAGGGCCTGCCCACCGAGGCGGCCCCCGGCCGCGGCCTGACTGTGCTGGGCGGCCGCGTGGTGGAGTTCCAGACCGCCCTGGCCGTCGACGCCCCCGACGATTACGCCCGCGCCGATGCGCTGCGGCGGGAATCCGAAGCCCTGCGCACCGCCTGGCCCGGCAGACCCGCCCGCCGTGTGCCGGGCATCCCCGCCGCGCCCACCTGGCGCGACCTGACCGCCCACGAGGACTACGCCGCCATACAGACGGCGGGGGTGTGCCTGCCCTTTGGGTACGACCTCGAAACGGCGGCGCTCTGGGGTGTCGATTTGCAGACTACCTTCTGCTTTGCCGCTGCGGGCCGCGCGGGTTCGGGCCGGGAGAACGCACTAAAAATCCTCATGCGCTCTGCCGCTGCACAAAAGGCAAGAATTTTCGTACTGTCGTCGCAAAGTGACAGTCTGCACGCCGAAGCCGACGCCCTGGGCACGGAGTATGCCGCCGGTGTGGACGCCGTACAAACGATGCTGGCAACGACCATCGGCCCCGAATTTGGCCGCCGCAGTCAGCTGCAAAAAACGTTGCCCGGCGACCCCGACGCCCGCTGGGCCGCGATGCGCCAAGAGCCGCTGTGGCTCGTCGTGCTGCCGGATTTGACCAATCTGCTGCGGCTGCAAACGCCAGCGGGCCGCTACTGCCAGGCTGTGCTAGTGAACCTTATCAGCCGCGGCGCGGGCAACCACATTGTGTTTGCGGCAGCGCTTGACCCCGCCGATGCACCCGACAGCGAGGCGTACCGCGCCTTTGCCCGGCACTGCACCGGCGTCTGGCTGGGCGGCGGTGCGGCCCAGCAAACGCTGTGGGACTTTGCGCCGCTGCCTTACCGTGAGTTGGCCGCGCCGGAGAAACCGGGCGTCGGCCTTGTGCCGCCCGCAGCCGGACATGGCTGTCAAAAAATCCTGATTCCACAGGCGAAAGGGTGAACCTATTATGATCCGCGTCGTTGTCTACTTGAGCGGAAAAGCCGAGTGCCAACTGCTGGAGACCCAGCTGCGCCAGCTCCTATCCCGCCGCAGCAATGAGGAACTGGACTGCCGTTTTTATGCAGACCCCGCCGCCGCCCGCGCGGCCCTGCTGGCCGAGAGGGCCGACGCCATCTGCTGGGATGTGACCGACCCTGCAGGGCTGGCTTACCTGGCTGCTGTGCGCACAGCCGGGCGCGAGGCGTTTTTGCTCGTCATGGCGGCGGCCACGACCTCGCCGCTCGTCTACCTGAAGCCCGAGCTTGCGCCGGATTCGCTGATTTTGCGCCCGGTCACGGCCGAGGAATGCCGCCGCGCTGCGGGGGAGATCTTCGACCGGCTGCTGGCCGCCCAGCACGAGGGGGCGGACTGCTTCGTCGTGAAAAGCCGCGACGAGCGCATCCGCGTACCCTACCGCAAAATTTTGTATTTTGAGGCCCGGGAGCGGCGGCTCTGCCTGCGGATGGCGGGCGAGGAACTGACTTTCACCGGCACGCTGGAAAAGCTGCTGGAAACTTTACCGCCAGAGTTCCGCCGCGTCCACCGCAGCTTTGTGGTGAACGCCGACAATATCCAGCGCGTAGCGTTAAGCCAAAATTTAGTCTATCTGCGCGAGGATGTGGCTGTGCCGCTCTCCCGCAGCTACAAAAAGGAGGTGCGGGAGTATGACGCATGACGAAAATACAGCGATGGAACGTTCCTATCACCCTACGGGGGCTGAGCTATGGTTTCTGCTCTCGCTGCTGGACGACCGTCCCGCGCCGTTGTTCTGGCCGATGGGTGAACCGGCGGAAAACTGGCCGCTCGTCGCCGTGCGGCTGCTGGACGCCGGCCTTGCCGTGCGCGGCGAAAACGGCCTTACCCCCGCTGCGCCGCTGGCCCCGCTGCTGGACACCGTGAAATCCGCCGACCGCGCCGCACTGGTCTTTCTGCGCACACCGGGCGGGGCCGTTGACGCGGTGCTCTATTATAATAGGGTAGGCGGCGTGCTGCTGCGGCGCGAGAGCGCGGCCCGCTACACGCTGCAAGCCCTGGACACCGCTGCGCTGCTGGCCGCCCTGCCGCCGCTGAACGGTGCGGGGGAGGGGACGCTGTACCCCGAGTTCATCCCGCCCGCAGACCTGCCGCCGCTGGATGCCGACGGCACCCCCTGCCGGGAGGACGCCGCCACCGCCGCGCTGGTGGAGCTGTTCGCCCCCGACTGCACGCGGCTGGCCCGCTGGCAATGGCTGGACACCGGCTGCGGCTGCAAGGTACGCCGCCAGACGCCCGACAGCGTGACCACCGCCCCCGACGGTCCGGACATCCGCGCCTCGCTGGCTGCCGCCCTGACCGGGGAGGACGCGCCATGCTGAATGTAGAGATCCGCCTGCCCGGCACCGGGCAGCACTACGATTTTGCCCTGGACGAGACGGCCCCGGTGGCTGCCGTGACCCGCGCCGTGGCCGAGGCTATCTGCGCCGAGACGCACGCCCCCGCCCCCGGGGACGCGCCGCTTTCCCTCTACGACCCCGCCCGCGCGGCGCGGCTTGACCCCTGCGGCACCCTGCCCGAAAACGGAGTAGGGGAGGGCGCGGTGTTGATTTTGTTGTAACCCCTTGGCCCCTGCGTTTACGGGTCGGGGCTTGCATCGACCCGCAGGCGCCGCACCCACACCATACTACACGACCTGCCATTCACGCAGGTTCACCGACCATTCATCCCGGTTGGGCTGCACGCGCGGCCCGCTTGCGCTATACTGGGATGCAGGAAAGGAAATCACGTATGAGCAAATTTACCGTACATACCGGGGCCCTGCGCACGATGGCCGACAGCTGCACCGCTGCCGCCCGTGCAGTGGAAAGCGTCTGCGCCGACCTGCCGCCCGCTGCCCGCACCCTGGCCGACAGGCTGGAAAGCGATACCGCTGCCCTGCGCCGCCTGGCAGATGCGGCGGAGGAGATCGCCGCATTGTATGAGCAGGCCGAACAGCGCGCCGCTGCCGACGAACTGCGTACCCTGGGGGCCTTTGCCCCGGCCCGGCCCGGCATGGAGCCGCCCGCCCCGGATCCCGCCCCGGCCCTGACGCCGATGCTGGGCGAGACGGTCATGGCGCGGTTCCGCGACGCATAAGGAGGGCAGAGGAATGGCAGCAAATATGAAGGTAAACACCCGCCGCTTGGGCGAGGACATCGCCGCCCTCAGCGACCGTTTGGCCGCGATGCAGCGCACCGCCGCCGAGCTGGCCCCCGCGCTGGACGCACCCCGCGCCGATGCGCTGACCGAGCTGCTGGACCGCCTGGACGCCCTGCTGGACCGCCTGGACGAAATCCAGACCACCTACGATGTCTGCGAGACCGCCGTGACCCGCGCGGTCGAGAGCATCCGGCTGTGAGGAGGGCAACGATGGCAGATTACAACGAAACTCTGCGCGCTCTGCGCCGCGACGCGGCCGAACTGGAGCGCATTGCCGGGGGCACAGGGGCCTATTGGAGTGGCGCTGCGGCGGAGAATTTCCGCCGCCAGTTCACTGCCCAGACCTGCCAGCTGGCGGACCTGCTGGACACATTGGGCGCGGCAGCCGGGGACGAGACCCCCGCCCTGCCCACGGAATTTATTCTGTAAGGGAACTTGAATATGAACGATACAACGAAAAACATGCGCACTGCCGAACAGCTGGCCGCCCTGGCAGACACCTTGGAGCGCCAGGCTGCCGCCCCATTGGACGAGGCTGCCGCCGCGCTGCACCTGGCCTGGCAGAGTGACGCTGCCGTGCAGTTTTTGCGCCGCCAGCAGGCCGTGACCGACGACCTGCGTGCCGCCGCCCGCACATTGCGCCAACTGGCGGAGGAGGCATAGGATGCAACACAAATTCCTGACCCTGGCGGCGGCTGTGGCGGCTGCCTGGGTGTTTGGCCTGCCCGCGCTGGCCGCAGGCGGGGCGGGGGTCTATGGCACCGTGCAGGGCCAGGACGCCGTTTTGTACCTGCGCAGCGGCAGCGCTGACGCCGCCTACACCTGCATGGTGGGCAACACGCCGGTCACGCCCGCCAAGGCCACGCCGCTGTCCGGGCTGGACACCCCGGCCCACACCGTCATTCTGCTGGACAACTCTGCCGCCATCCCGGAGAGCCAGCGGGATGCCATCCACGATATTTTAAACGGCCTGGCCGGCACGCGCCTGAACGGCGAGACGTTCACGCTGGACACCCTCGGGACCGAGGTCACGCCGCTTTGTGACGGTGAGACGGACTATTTGCAGCTGAAAACCGTGGTGGATGGTCTGACCTACAACGACCACACCGCCCAGCTGACCGACTGCGTTTACCGCGTGTTGGACAGCCTGGTGCAGCAAAACAGCCCCGCTCTGACGCGGGTCGTGCTCATCACCACCGGTGCCGAGGAAGAACAGTACGGCTACACCCGGCAGGAACTGGCCGACCTCATCCGCAAGGCCGGGTTCCCGCTGTACATCATCGGCGCGGACGACGGCACCGACGCCGCCCGGGCGCAGCTGCAGGAGCTGTTCGCCCTGGCCCGCCTGACCGACGGCGACACCTACGCACTGAGCGAGACACAGGACGTGGCCGCCATCGTCAACGGCATCCGTGCCTGGGACCGCGGCGTGCGGGTGGATGTACCACTGCCCGCGGCCCTTTGCGATGGCTCTGATCGGGCGATGCAGCTTTCCGACGGCGGGGCCAACACCGTGACGCTGACGCTGACCATGCCGTTTGCGGCGGCGGACAATACCACCTCCGAGGTAGGGCGGGATGCCCCCATCCCGCCGCAGGGCACTGCTGACACCGCCCCAACTGACGAGCCGGGCCCCCTAGTCCAACCCACCGCCCCAGATGAAGACAAACCCGGTGTCCTGCCTTTTGCCCTGGGCGGCGCGGGTCTGTTGGCCGCCTTGGCCGCCGCGTTTATGGCATTGCGCCGCAAAAAGCCTGCCCCCGCCGCGCCGCTGCCGGTGCAGCCCGCCGCGTCGGACGCACCCGCCACCATGATGGCCGAGGCGACTATGTTTGGCGGCACCGCGGCAATTTTTGGCGGGGACGCCGCCCCGCTGACCGTGACCCTGACCGACCTGGCCGACCTGGCCCACACAGTCACCTTCCCGCTGGACGGTACGGTTTCCCTCGGGCGCGACCCGGGGCTGTGCCGCATCGTGCTGGACTATGACCCCTCGATCTCGCGCCACCAGTGCGACCTCTGCCTGCGCGGCGGAGATGTGGTGCTTGTGAACCGGAGCAGCTCCAACGGAACAAAGGTCAACGGCGAAAAAATCACGACCGAGTGTCCCCTGACTGACGGCAGCATCATCAAAATGGGCAACGCCCAACTGCGCCTGACGATAACATAATGACTGCCGCCAGTTTGCTTTGCAGCCCCGCAGTGCCCGGCCCGCAGCCATCCCCCAACCACCCATTTATCGTATAAATTCCCCCAAAAGGAGCTGTTTCCCCATGCCCACTCAACCCCCAAAACGCAAAATCAACCCATTGGCTATCGTCGCTGTCATCCTGCTTGTATTGGCGGCTGGTATGCTCTTCCTCATCTTTGCCCCCGGGCCGCGGATGAAATGGGCCTTATCTATGGGTGAAAAATACCTGACCGAATGCGACTATACCCAGGCCGTTACCATGTTCAGCCGCGCTATCCGGGTGGATGCCCGCAGTGAACCCGCCTATCTTGGCCGCGCCGAGGCGTATATCCAACTGAACCAGCCCGCCGCCGCGATCGAGGATTTGACGTTTGTCATTGACGAACTGACCACCGACGATGCGGATGTGTATATCCAGCGTGCCGAGGCTTACACGATGCAGGGCAACACCGACGCCGCCCAGGCCGACCTCGACACTGCCGCCAGCCTTGGCGCAGACACGACCGCCGCCGAGGAAACCCTTGCCGCCCTCACCCCCGAACCGACCCCGGAGAGCACCGCAGCCCCCGAAGAGGAAAAAATCGAGCACCCAAGGGAGTTCCGCTTCACCACGGGTGTGGGTGGCACGAATGGCGACTTCCTCTACGACGAGGATGGCCGCCTGACCCATATCACGCTGGGCATCTACGATGATTTCACCAAGGATTACGACATCAGCATTGATTATGCGGACGGCAAAGCCACCGCAGACTTTGATGCCGCGCAGGTCGCCACGACGGTGGGGACGCCATTTCAGCTGGAGGTCACTAACTTAACATTGAAAGAGGATGGCACTCCTGATACATTGAGCGCCTATGTCTACGACTCGGTTGCCTATATAGAGTTCAATGAGAATGGGCAGCCTTCTTACTTTACCGTTACACAGGATGATGTGGGCTACCAAATCACCTACACCCGCACGGTGGATGGCCGCCTTACCATGGACAGCGCCCAGTGCGTCTATGGGTACATGGACAACCACATCGCCGAACCGACCAACGACTTCTTCACGCCCACTGGCGAGATTCTCTACGAATAATCTGTTATTGTCCGATTGAACCATCGTAGAGTTGTAGGGGCCGGGCATGCCCGGCCCGCCACCATCTCGTAATCACCCATTTATCTTATAAATCCCCCAAAAGGAGCTGTTCCCCCATGCCCACCCAACCCCAAAAACGCAAAATCAACCCGCTTGCCATCATCGCCATAATCCTCATCCTGCTGGCCCTCGGTATGCTCTTCCTCATCTTCGCCCCCGTGCCGCGGATGAAATGGGCGCTGACGATGGGTGAAAAATACCTGACGGACTGCGAATACACCCAGGCTGTCACGATGTTCAGCCGCGCCATCCGGGTGGACGACCGCAGCGAACCCGCCTATTGGGGCCGCGCACAGGCGTATGTGCAGTTGGGCGACAGCGCCGCCGCTACGTCGGACTTGACCTACATCATCGATGAAATCAGCACCGAAAACGCCGACGTCTACCTGACCCGCGCCGACCTCTATATGGACATGGGCGACACCGACGCCGCCCGGGCTGACCTTGATGCCGCCGCCAGCTTGGGCGCGGATACGAGCACACAGGCCTCCCGGCTGGAAGCCCTGACCCGCATTACCGTCTCGCTGCCGACGCAAATCGTGAATTACGACCAGCTGACCGGCGGCACGACCACCCTGCAATACAACGCCGACGGCGCGCTGACCGACTACACCGAAACCTACGCCTACAACGGTTACACCCGCACCTACACCTATGACGAGCACGGCAACATCACGTCGGACAGCAGCCTGGGCCAGACCTACACCAACACCTACGACGCGGGCGGCAACCTGCTGACCCGCCAGGCCTACAACCCAGACTTGTTCTACACCGAGAGCTACACCTACGACGACCACGGCAACGTGACCCACTACGACACCGACAAGCCGCTGGAATCCGGTAACGTCACCGACTGGACGTACACCTATGACGACCAGGGCCGCATAACCAGCAAGACCGGCTATTTAATGGGCGACGTGGCGGCCACCTATACCTACACGTATACCGACGAGGACTACACCGAGGAAAGCGACTATTGGGTCTACGGCAGCCGCACCCACACCTACCGCACCTACTCGCCGGAGGGTGTGCTGCGCAAGGAGGAAGTGTACACCCAGTACGAGGGCGTCGATGAGTACAAGACCGAGGAGACGAGCTACTTCCTGGGCAAGCCGGCGCTGACGAGCTACTACGCCACAGACGGCAGCATCACCGCGCAGAAAGTTTGGGATTGGGAGTATTACACCCATGATTACGAGCACGTCCAGCTGACCAAGTTTAGCGATGTGACTCAGCTGGCAAGCGGCTATGAGAGCCATACCTACGATATGGGCGGCAACGAGATAGCACATGAATCCAGCCACACCGATGCCGAGGAAACGGTGACGAACTACACCTACACCTATGACGACGACGGCAACATCATCGCCCGCACGGCCTACACCGACGGTGTATTGACCGAGGAAATCACCTACACCGTCGCCAAAGTGCCGAAGGATTACAGTTTCGACACCGTGACCGAAGCGGATTACAAGTATAAGGAGTATGTCATGGCGGATTGATGGCAGCAACCGTTCCGTTATCGCCGCATTAAAACACCGCTGCCCCGTAGGGGCCGGGCATGCCCGGCCCGCAACTGTCGGGCAAACGGCCACTCACCCTTACGCCGCGGGCGGAGCAGAGCCCCGCCCCTACGGTGCAGCCCCATTTTCATAGAGCGTTGACCCCTCCGCGAGCGGGTATGGAATCCGCCCCTACATACCGAAAGCTCAACCTAAAATTAAAATCCCCTAAAAGGAGCTGTTCCCCATGCCCGACCACCCGCAACACCGCAAAATCAACCCGCTGGCTATCATCGCGGTTATCCTCATCCTATTGGCCCTCGGTATGCTCTTCCTCATCTTCGCCCCCGGGCCGCGAATGAAATGGGCCTTATCTATGGGTGAAAAATACCTGACGGACTGCGAATACACCCAGGCTGTCACGATGTTCAGCCGCGCTATCCGGGTGGACGACCGCAGCGAACCCGCCTACTGGGGCCGTGCACAGGCATATGTGCAGTTGGGTGACAGCGCCGCCGCCACATCGGACTTGACCTACATCATCGATGAAATCGGCACCGAAAACGCCGACGTCTATCTGACCCGCGCGGACCTCTATATGGACATGGGCGACACCGACGCCGCGCAAGCCGACCTGACCGCCGCCGCCAGCCTCGGCGCGGACACGACCGAAGCCGAAGCCCGGCTGACCGAGACCGCTACGACCGACGAAGCAGGGAACACCCCGGATGCGGAGACACCCGCCGCGACAAAGATAGTTTCGCTGCCAACCAAAATTGACGGGGCAACTGTATTCAAGTACAACGCTGATGGTGTACTGATTGACTACTCTGATGGGTACAAAACCTACGACGAACACCGAAATATCACGTATGACGGCGATTATGAGCTGACCTACGCTAATACCTACGATGAGGCAGGAAACTTGGTGACCCGCGTGGTTTATAATGGCGCTGACCAGCTATACACAGAGAGCTATACCTACGATGACCACGGAAATGTGGTACACTATGAGTACAACGGCTATAATGACAATTCCTATGACCGGACGTATGACTGGGTATATATCTACGATGCCCAAGGGCGTGTGACCAGTGCGACCCGAAATGTTGGCGATACAGTCGAAACGAAAACATACACTTACACAGACGCCGGTTATACGGAAGTGTACAATTATCTGGAGTATGGTGAGCGGAACTGTGATACCAGTACCTATGGGCCAGACGGTACGCTCCAGAAATTCGTACATGATACGGATTACAGAACCGATGAGACAATCTATTATAAGGACAGACCATTCCTGTATAACTGGTATTCCTCGAACGGAGATATTTGCGGACAAGAGGTGTGGGTGTATGACACCAGCGTTTTTGCAAACGGTCTGTTGACGCAATACCGTGATGTGCGCTCTGTGGAGCAGGGAGTCTACTCCTACACTATGGATGCCGACGGAACACCGCATCTTATTGAGCCGAGCAGTGCGTCGACGGACGAAACTGTCACGGACTATGTATACGCTTACGATGCAGACGGCAACGTCATTAGCCGCACGGCCTACACCGACGGCGTGCAGAGTGAGGAAATCACCTATACTGTTATGACGGTGTCGGGTGATTTCAGCTTGGAAAGAAAGCCCCAAACGTCCCCATTACTTATTGATGGTCTTCGCGAATATAAAGAGTACGTGATTGACGATTCCCGCACCGCATAATTTCCCCCATCCCCGCCCCATTACACTGCGTAATGGGGCGGGGATGGGTCGTTCATACGCATTCGACGACGTTTCATACACATTCCCCCAAAAAATGCGGGCCGCCTGCTATACTGGGTACAGTCGATACAGACAACGACCGTGTATGGGCGGGCGGACAGCAGCCGATCGGATGTCCACCCGCTTTACATACAAAAAAACGTAAAAAGGGGATTTTATTATGAAACACTCTGCGTTACTGAAAACCACCGCCGCCATGGGCGCGGCCCTCACCATGACCTGCGCTATGGCCACCGGCGCTTTCGCGGATCAGGTCTACTCCATCTCGGACGCCACCATCAGCGTGGGCCAGACCTGGTCGTTCAGCTACTCCGGCTACATGGATTGGCTGCTGAGCAGCGAGTACATCGAGCACGGCCCCAACATGGCCGACACCGAGGGTGTGCTGAAATATGTCAGCACCGAGACCACCGGCCGCATGACCACCGTCACCTATGAAGCCATGATGCCCGGTACCTGCACCGTCACCCTGATGGATCGCAGCTTCATCGGCGGCGAGATCGACAAGGCCACCGTCACCGTTACCGGCGACGGCCAGACGTCCACCGACGACAGCTGGGATTTCACCGGCCCCGGCGCCGGCGACACCACCAAGCCCGATGACACCAAGACCGACGATACTACCAAAGCGGACGACACCAAGGCCGACGATACCGCTAAGGGCGACAATGCCAAGACCGACACTGTGAAGCCCGCTGCCCCTGCCGCTTCTTCCGAGGACAACACCCCCGCCGTTGACACCCGCACGGCCCAGCAGAAGGAAATCGACGAGGCCATCGCCAACGGCACCTGGGGCATCGAGTACACCACCTGCCAGAAGTGCGGTTATCACAACTGGACCCGCCATGGCAACGTCTACGTCTGCGACACCTGCGGCAACGAGACGACCACCGTCGTCGGCCCCAAGGGTGTGAAGGGCTATGTCGGCAGCGGTGCGATCGCCGCTGTTGCGCCCAAGGCTTCCGCCCCCGAGACCCGCTACGCCACCGCCGCCGAGGCACAGGCGGCCGCTGACAAGCGCGAGGCCGCTTACGCCGCCGCCGTGGCCGCGTTCCAAAAGCAGATCGACGCGCAGAATGCCGCCTACCTGGCTGCGCTGGGCAAGTAATGTAACTTAAGCCATTCCCACACAAATCATACAGACCCCGGCCCCGGGAGCTTTAGCCGCCTCCCGGGGTCGGGGTCTTGTGGATATATTCCCATTGCAAACCCGCTCGCCCTGTGCCGCCTGGACTACACGATGAGCGAGGCCAATGGTGTGGCCAACTTTGTACGGCAGTACACGCCGGCCTCCGGCGGGCCGTACTGCGACTGCGGCTACAAGAAAAAGCGCTTTAATCCCCGGCCACCAGCGCCACGGCCACGTCGTTGACGTTTGTGCCAGTGGGGCCTGTAAGAATCAATCCGCCTGCCGCCTGCAAAGCGTGGTAGGCGTCATTTTTTTGCAGCGTGTCAAACACGGTCAGGCCGTGGGCGGTCAGCGCGGCCAGCGTGCCGCCGTCCACATAGCCGCCTGCGGCATCGGTGGGGCCGTCGGTGCCGTCGCTGCCCACCGCGAACACCGCCGCGTGCAGGCCGTCCAGCGCCGGGGCCGCCGCCAGGACAAGCTCCTGATTGCGCCCGCCCAAGCCGTGCCCGGTCAGGTGGACCACAGTCTCGCCGCCCGCTATAAAGGCCAACCGCCGCCCCTGCCCGGCGTGGGTGCGGGCAATCGCACCGAGGAAACTGCCCGCCTCCCGCGCCTCGCAGCAGAGCCGGTCGGTCAGCAGCACCGGCTCGTACCCCAGCGCCCGGCAGGCGTCGGCTGCGGCGGCGCAAAGCTGCCGCACACTGCCGGTTATCTGCGTTGTAACGTTGGTCAATTCCTTCGGCGTCTCCCGGCCCAGCAGCGCCCGGGCCTGAGTAGAGAGGGTCAAATGGTACTTTTCCGCCACGGCCAGCGCCTGGGCGCAGGTGGAGGAATCTGGCGCAGCCGGGCCGCTGGCGATCATATCCAGCGGGTCGCCGAGAATGTCGCTCAGCACGATGCTGAACACCTGCGCGGGGGCGCACGCCTGGGCAAACCGCCCACCCTTCACGCCCGAAAGCCGCTTGCGGACTGTGTTCATCTCGACGATATCTGCCCCGCAGGCCAGCAGCTGATTCGTGATGTCCTGTAATTCCGTGGAGGGGAGCAGCGGCTGCTCAAACAGCGCACTGCCGCCGCCTGAAAGCAAAAACAGCACGGTGTCCGCCGCCGTCAGCCCACGCACCACCGCCAGCGCTTGTTCGGTGGCGGCAAAGCCGTTCGCGTCGGGGACCGGGTGGCCCGCCTCGCAGCAGGTCACGCCGGGCAGTGCGCCCTTGACGTGGCCGTACTTGGTGATGACCACGCCGCCGTCCACCCGGCCCAGTGTTTCCACCGCGGCCTGTGCCATCTGCCACGCGGCCTTGCCCGCCGCAACCAACACGACCCGCCCGCCCCGTGGCTGGAAGGTCTGCAGCGCCCGGTGCACCGCTTCATCCGGCAGAACCGCCCGCAGACTGGCAGAAATAATCGCGTCAGCGTCCTTTCGCAGGAACACATCCATGGGATTGACCTCCTTGTGCGGCCATGATCAATGAGTCGTGCCCATGGGCACGGCGGTGTCGCGGCCGCATATTACCACGGCTTCCACGGCCTTTTCCAGCCCGCGGGAGATTTGTCGTAAATCCATGCTGGGGGTGCCAAGCGGCTTGTTGACGGCCTGCTCCATGGCGTAGGGCACATGAATGAACCCGCCCCGCACGCTGGGAAATTTCCGGTCGATAAGGAAAAGCAGCATGTACATCAGTGAATTGCACACATAGGTGCCGGCAGTGTAGGACACGGCGGCGGGGATGCCCGCGTCCTGCATCCGCTGCACCATGGCTTTGACCGGCAGCGTGGCAAAGTAGGCGGCTGGCCCATCGGCCCGGATGGGCACATCCACAGGCTGATACCCGGCGTTGTCCGGGATGCGGCCATCCATTAGGTTGATAGCGACCTTCTCCGGCGTGATGGCCGCGCGCCCGCCCGCCTGCCCGACGCAGATAACCACATCGGGCTTATGTTCCGCCATGGCGGCTTCCAGCACCTCGCCCGCGCGGACAAACTGGGTGGGGACTTCGAGCTTGACGATCTGTGCCCCGGCAATCGTGTCTGGCAGCAGCTTCACTGCCTCAAACGCCGGGTTGACCTTCTCCCTGTCGAACGGATCAAAGCCAGTGAGTAGGATTTTCATGGAGGAAACCTCGTTTCGCATTTTTTATTATTATATCATAGGTTGCCCCCGCCCGCAAAGCATGCTACAATACAGGCATGTAACCCTTTTATCTGTAAAGTTGTAGGGAGGATGGTTGATCTCTCTGCGGAGCGTCGAGGACGTTGCTCCTTACACATGCCAACATATACAACAAAGGATGGTCTCCTCTATGAGTAAACTGCTTCTCATCAACGACTTGGCCGGGTACGGCAAGGTCGCGCTCAGCGCTATGATCCCCATTCTCTCCCATATGCAGTACGAGGTTTGCAGCCTGCCTACCGCGCTGGTCAGCAACACACTGGACTACGGCAAGTTTGAGATCCTCGAAACCACCAGCTACATGAAAAACACCCTGCAAGTCTGGGACGCGCTGGGCTTTCAGTTCGACGCAGTGTCCACCGGATTCATCGTCTCCCGCCCGCAGACCGAACTGGTGCGGGACTTCTGCCGCGCGCAAAAAGTCAAAGGAACGCGGATTTTCACAGACCCCATCATGGGCGACGAGGGCAAACTCTACAACGGCGTCGGCGAAGAAACCGTCGCCTTAATGCGGGAACTGATTGCCACGGCGGACTACATCGTGCCAAACTACACCGAGGCCGCCTACCTGGCGGGCGTGCCCTACCAGTGCGGCGGCACCACGCGGGAGGAACTGTACGCCCTGACCGACAAGCTGCACGCCCTGGGTGCGGGGTCGGTGCTCATTACCAGTGCACGGATGCTGGTGGACGGCGGCTGGAAGCCGATTGCCTGCGTCGTCGGCTACGACGCGGCAGCAGACCAGCACTTTATTCTGCCCTACGAGGAACTTCCCGTGCGGTTCCCCGGCACCGGTGATATCTTCTCGGCGGTGTTCATGGGGCACATTCTGCGCGGTGACGCGCTGAAAACCGCCGCTCAGGCCGCCATGCAGACCGTGAGCAAAATGCTGGCCCAAAACGCCGACAACCAGGACAAATATAAGGGCATCCCACTGGAGACCTGCCTGGAGGATGTGGTGCTATGAGCCGCCCGCGCGTGAAAATCACCCTCATCGACCGCAAAGGCCCGGTGGGCTGCCACCGCGGCCACCGGGTGGGCGACAGCTGGGACTTCGACACCCAGCGCGGCGAGATCTGCCCCATGGCGATGCACGTCGCATTTTTGTACATCGACATCCTGCGCTACGGCGGCAGCATCCCGGGCCAAAACCCTGGTGAGGCAATTTTCAGCTGCCCCGACGCCGACACGCTGAACATTTTTAAAGTCGAGGTCGTGCAGGGAGAAAGCCTCCTCCCGTAAGCAGGGAGGTGGCCGAAGGAGCTTTGCCCCGGGGCTGGGATGCCGCCCCCTACGCCTTCTCGGCGAACAGGGAAACCAGCTCGTCCAAGCGATAAAACCGCATCCCCTGCATCCCCTTAAAATACCCCAATTCATCCAGATACAGCGGCCCATCCTCGCCGTCACCGGCCCACAGGTCATACGCAAACGCGTCATTTTCATCAAAGCCCTGGGCGTTATAATACAGCACCAAATCGTCATACCCGGCATCCACTTTTATCTGTAAAACGCCGTGCATCGTGCTTTTGTTGATGAAAAGGGCCCAGGTCTTGCCGTTGGCATTGCCCTGGCCGCCAGTCGTCTCGCCAAAATCCCAGCTGCCTACCTCGGCAAAGCCAAGGCGGCAGGTGCGGCCGTCGTCCAGCGTGTAGCTTGTCAGCGGGCGCACCTGCTGGCAGGGATCCTCCCGCGTGGGGCTGGGGGCGTCGCTGTATTTTTTGTCGGCCTCGGCCTGTGGGCGCATGACGACCGTGTAGCTGTTGTACCCCAGGTACGGAACGCTCCACGGCCAGTTGCCCGCGCCCTGCTGCGGGGCGAACACTGTGCCGGTCTGGGCGTCCAACAGGCCAAAGCCCGCAAAGCAGCGGCCCATGCCCAGCTCGGTGATGGTGCCGTCGTCCAGCAAGGCCTTGGTAAAGGCGTAGCGCAGCGTGGCCGTGGTGTCAAAAGCGACCGTGTAGGTCACGCTGCCGTCGGCGTCGGGGTCGCTGCGGGTCACGCCGGTGATGCTCACCTCCGCGTCCCCGGGACCGAAGATGAACGCGGCGTCCTCGGGAACGTTCTCCTGCTGGTAGGGGTCGTAGTCGTGGTAGGGGTCGGTGGGATAGCCCACCGCGCCGTTAGGCACGGTGAAGCTCGTCTCGGTGGTGAACCGTGCGCCCATCTTTTCCAAGTAGCTGCCCGCGTCGGGGGCCTCGGTGCCGGGCAGGTCAGCAAAATCCGACACCACATCGTCCAAAGCAAAGAACTCGTAATTCTCAAATCCGGCAAAGCTGTCCTCCTGGTCCAGCGTTTTGGAGCGCGTGTCCAGCGTGCGGCTGTACCCGGTATAGGGCGTTGTGTCGATGTAGAGCGCCAGGCTGTCCAACGTCTGCGGCACCGTGACGGTGTAGGCGTAGTACACGACCACCTGCGTCTGGTATGCGCCGGGGACGGTGTAGTCGGGCAGGGTGTACTCCCACTGCTCGGTGCGGGAGACCTGCACCGGGAAGGTCTGTCCCTGGTAGCTGAACGTATAGTCCCCGCTGACCTCGACGCTGCGCGGGGTGGTTTCCTGCGGGCCGTTCAGATTGCCCAGCGGGAAGGTGTACCCGCTGCGCAGGTCCATCAGTTCCAATACGCGCAGGTCCAGGCCGGGCAAAAACGGCTCGACCCCCTCGGCGACGGTGTAATCCATCCGGGCGCGGGCGGCGCAGGTGACGGTATAGGTCACATTGTCGTCGGCGTCGGGGTCGCTTTTTTTCGCGCCGGTCACGGTGGCGGAGAGCCGTGTTGCGCCCCAATCGGTGACGCCGTCGGGTTCAAAATACTCATAGAAACCGCTTGTCTGGCATGGGTAATTATACGCCCCACCGTTAAAACCAACGTGCGTGGCGTCGCTGACGGTGATGCCGTTCTTGCGGGCGTAGTCCCAAACGGTAGTGTCCCGCGTCTCCACCACCGTGCCAGGGTTGGGGTAGTATTTCCACCCACCGACCCGCGCCGTCAGCCACGCCACGGCCACAGCGGCCACCACAAGCCCCACGCCTATCCACAGGCGGCGGGGCTTCTTTTTTTGCATCGTCGCAGGCGCGGCGGCGGGGGAGAGCGCGTCCAGCACCTCCTGCACGGACTGGTAACGGTCACCCGGGTCCGGGGCGCACAGTTTCAAAATGACGGCGGCCAGCGCGGGCGGGCAGTTGTCGGGCGGGGGCAGGGCACCGCCGGCCAGCCGCTTGCACTGGGCGTTGTAGCGGTCCTCGGCGGTGAGTTTGGCCGGGTAGGCGGGCAAAAACGGTCCGCGCCAGTGGTTGGTCAGCTCGTAAAGCACAAGGCCGAGGGAATACAAATCGCTGCGGGGGTCAGCTTGACCGGTCAGCTGCTCGGGCGCGGCATATCGCGCGGTGCCCGACGACGTGAGCGTAGCGTCCGGCGCGGCGGTGTACTGCGACACGCCGAAATCCCCGAGGTAGAAGTCCCCGGTGGCGCCGCACAGAATGTTGGCGGGCTTGATATCCCGGTGGCAGATGCCGTTTTCGTGGCAGACGCGCAGTGCGTCGCAGATATCCAGCGTGACCTTGCGGGCGTAGGCGCCGGCCTGCTCCGGCGTGTCGGTCAGATGGTCCACCCGGAAGGCCGTGAGCGCCTGCAGCAAATCCATGCGGATGAGCAGGTAAAACGCGCTGTGGTCGGGTTCCTCCACGGCGTCGAACTCGTTGATGTGCACGATGTGCGGGCTTTTGAGGTTGACAAGAAGTTCGATCTCACGCGATTTTTCCGCCTTGATGCGGGCATAGTATTCGTCGAAGGGGATGCCCTCCTCCTCGGCCTGGCGGTGGGCGGCAGCGGAAAACTCCACCCGCACGACCTTGACGGCCTCGCGGCTTTCAATGCCGGTGACCGCGCTTTTTTTGGTGCAGGCGTACACCGTGCCGCACGCCCCGCTGCCGAGCGGCGCGTCGATTTGGATATCGAGCCACTTTTGGGAGATGAGGGAGGAAAGAGGGAGCATTGGGATCATTCCTTTGTCAATTCGTTCAAATCAAAATACCAATACTTATCATACCCCGCAAAGCCCGGGGTGTCCGCCAATGCCTGCACCGGAGGCGTGTTTTCATAATCGCCCTCGGTGTAGCCGTCATAGGGCGCGGTACACACCAAAAGCCCTAAATCCGATGCAGCCGGGGCCTTAATCATAATCGTCTGGTGCTTCACGTAGGCGGCGCGCAGAATCAGCCCCGGCATGCCGTAACCGGGCAGGTCGTCCACCTGCTCTGTGGCGGCCACGTCGCCGTCGGCACTCTCCATTTGCCAGGTCGTGTCGCGGTTGATGGGCATTTCGTAGGTATGGCCGTCCACGGTGGCGGTCATCTGCACCGTGTAGGCGCGGTGGGGCGTCCAGTCCTCGGTCAGGCTGGGGAACACCTGTCCAGTGGCGGCATCGAAGGGCAGCACCGTTGCAAACCGCGCACCTACGCCATAAATTGGCGCATCCTGCGTGCGGCGCTGGGTGATGTCTGCCCGCTCGGTCAGCTGGATCGTGTAGGTCACAGTGCCGTCGCCGTTGTCCTCGGCGGTCACGTCGGTAAAGGTCAGCGTCAAATCCCCGGCCTCGACGTCGGCGTCGTCGGCGGTGGTGTAGCCGGGGTAGTCGCTCTCGATTTTCTCCGGGTCGGTCAGGTAGACGAGCGCGCCGCCCGGTATCGTGACGGTGCGGTCGCTGCAAAACTGCAGAT
Organism: Gemmiger sp.; assembly: GCF_057431175.1. Lineage (NCBI taxonomy): Bacteria > Bacillati > Bacillota > Clostridia > Eubacteriales > Oscillospiraceae > Gemmiger > Gemmiger sp. The sequence goes on from NZ_DBMDDV010000023.1 coordinate 20,212, forward strand.
TGTGCGCGGTCATGAAGTTTTCGTTGCCCTGCAACAGGTCGCTGGCCTGGGCCAGGGCGGCGTCGGTGCTGTCCCGCTCGGCCCCCAGGGAGATATCCGGGGCGGTCATCTGCTGCCGGCGGTACAGCCCAACGCCAACACCCACGGCCACAGCGGCGGCCAATACCACAGTGGCCAGGCGGCGCGGGTGGCGGATGCGGGGCAGGTTGGGGTGTGCCCGGTGTTGGGCAGGTGCGGGCGTCCCCGGGTTGCGCAGGGCCGCAAGCACGGCCTCGGCGGAGTCAAACCGCTCCTCCGGCTTAAAGGCGCAGAGCCGCGCAATGACGGCCCACAGCGCGGCGGGGCAGTTGTCGGGCGGGGGAAGGGGTGTACCGTTCATCCGGGCGTACTGGGCCTGGTTGCGGTCGCCCGGTGTGATGGGCGCAGGGTACGCGGGCAGAAACGGCCCCCGCCAGTGGTTGACCAGCGCGTAGAGCACGAGCCCCAGCGAATACAGATCGGCGCGGTGGTCATACTGCCCGGTCATGACCTCCCGCGGGGCATATTCCAGCGTGCCGGACGATGTCATGCTGGCCTGCTGGGCGGTGCCCTTGGAAATGCCGAAGTCGCCCAGATAAAAATCCCCGGCGTCGGAGCACAGGATGTTGGCAGGCTTGATATCCCGGTGCAGCACGCCGTTCTGGTGGCAGACCCGCAGGGCGTCGCAGATATCCAGCGCGACCTTCTCGGCCAGGGCGGCGGCCTGCTCGGGGGTGTCGTCCAGGTGAGCGGGGCGCAGCTGGTCCAGCGCGGTCAGGCAGTCCATGCGGATCAAAATGTACAGCGCCGAGAGATCGGGTTCCTCGATAGCGGTGTAGCCGTTGATGTGGACGATGTGGGGGCTTTTCAGCGCGACCATCCAGCGGATCTCCTGCAGGCGCTTTTCCTTGACGGCACGGTAGTAGTCGGCGAAGGGGATGCCTTCCTCTTCGGCGTTGGCACGGTCCTCGGGCGTGAAATCGACCCGGACGACCTTGACAGCCTCTTTTTGTGTCACGCCGGTGACGGCGTCCGTTTTGGTGCAGGCGTACACTGTGCCGAAGGTGCCGCCGCCGAGGGTGGAGGCGGCGTGGAGATCGGGCCATGTTTGAGAGATGAGATTGTTAAAAGTGTTTGTATCCATTTTTTCAACGTTGATGTGTAGGGGAAAAATTTATCTCTCCCGGGGGTGGGTGCCGTTATTGCAACAGTAAAACGCCACCGCCATGTAGGGACCGGGTATGCCCGGCCCGCAACCTTCGGGAAAACGACTGTTTACCTTTGCGCTGCGGGGTGTTAGCTTATTATAGGTCCACAACCAAAACCGTCGCATTATCCGTCGCAACAGACTTTACAGCAGCTATTATCGCCCCCGCCGCATCCCCGGCATCGGGGTGGGCGGTGAGCATTGCAGCCAGTTCCTCATCACTCAACTTCCCGCTGACCCCATCGGTACACAGCAGCAGCCGCTCCCCGGCCACACGGTCAATTTTCCCGATGGTAGGGGAAATTTCTGTGTCCTCGTCCGAGGCTCCTAAATACTGGTACAGCTCATGCCGCCCGCCCAGGGCAAACCGATGGTCGCAGGTCAGCTGGGTCAGTGCGCCGTGGGTGTACCGATAGACACGGCTGTCGCCGAGGTTTGCGGTGTAGACCGCCCGCGACGCGGCAATGACCAGCGCCGCCGATGCACCGCTGCGGGTGTAGCCGTTTTCGGCCATGAACCGCTTCGTCTCCCGCTCGGCATCGGCAAAAATCGCGGCCAGGGGCTGGGTGTAGTCGGCTAGTTCCATGTGCAGGTAGGGGGCAGCCGCGCGGTCCAGCGCTTCGGCCGCCGCGTGGGCGACCTCGGCTCCGCCGTACCCGCCGCCGATGCCATCCAGCACTGCGAACGCAGCCGGGCAGGGGGCTGTGTCGGCCAGGGTGTAGTCCGGCCGGGCGGTCAGTGTGCCGTTAGCCAACAGCACATCCTCCTGCCGGGGGCGGGTGCCTTGGCAGGCCGCCGCACCATAGACAAGGCGCTGGCCGCCGCCGTTTTCCAGTCGCGCCCGCACCGCGTCGATGTCCGGCCGCCGCGCGGGGTCGGGGTCGGTCAGCTTTTGCACCAGCTCCACCATGGCGCAGGGGATGCGCAGATCGTCCAGGTCGGCGCGCGGCTCGCCGGTGTAGACAAAGGCGATGAGCCGCCCCAGCGAGTAGATGTCCGCCTTGGTCAGCTCCCCGGGCCGAGCGCCGCCCGAAAGCTCCGGCGCGATGTACATACGGTCGGTCACGTTCTGTAAAAGACTGTTCAGCTCACCATAGACCGTTTTTTCCGCTGTATTGTCCTTTATCGTCGAGAACAGCGCCAGCACAGCGCGGCAGTTCGCTCCCTGGCGGCAGACGTAGTAGCAGCCCGGGCGCAGCCCCCGGTGGGGCAGCGGCGGCATAAAATGGTGTAGCGTGTAGATGCTGCCCACGATGCCGTTGATAATTTGACGCTTCTGCGTGCTGTTCAGGCCCGCCAGCACCTTGGCCGAAAGCGCGTAGGGCCGCCCCACGATGCGGAACAGGTGGTAGCGATCCTCGCCCGTGCCCAGCGGGCCAACGTCTATCAGGACGTTCTCGGGCGTCTGCTCCGACGCGCGCCAGAGCGATTGCAGCGAGCCGATATCCCGCCCGACGGCCGGATCGTCTGTGACGTGCTTCGCTATATAAAAGGTAGGCGCGGCTTCATCGGTGACGCAGAGCAGGCTGTCGCCCGCCGCGCAGACGTCCATCTGACGGCAGACGGCGGCGGAGAGGGGATAGTAGTTCTCGAGCGGCGCAACAGAAGCATCGTACCTGTGTAAAAATCTATCCATGGCGGGGAAAAAGTCCGCCGCAGGCACATCGACTTGCAGCAGCATTCCCGCCGCCGTGTAGAATCGGCGCAGAAGCCAGCTGCAGTCCCGGTGGCCGCCATCCCTGCCGGTGTGGGCCATGCCCGACGCGTCGCTGTACAGCGAGAAGAGCATGTCCACCATCTTTTTGCAGCCGGGGTAGGCAGGGTTGTCGGAGAAAGCGAACCGCTCATTGAAGACGACGTCGATGTACCCCAGCCCCGCCAGCACGAGGGAGAGCTGCAATTTGGGGTTGAAGCAGCGGGGGTCGCTCTCGTAAAACTGCTTGGCGTGGGCCTTGGCCTCGGGCATGGTCAGACCCGGTGTGACGGTGCAGAGCGCCCGGCCAACCGTGTAGAAGGCCAGCAGCTCAAATGCGCGGCGCAGGTGGATGGCGCAGCTGACGTATTGCGTTTTTGCGTAGCTTTCGGCCAAGAGACATTCCCGGTAAAGCTCGCGGTCGCCGGTAGCGGCGTAGACGAACCCAAAGTTGCCCTTGGCCGCACGGATGGTGTCGTCGATAGTGATGGACGTGACCGTGTCGGCATCCGCAGGTGGACATTGCAAGTCGCGGATGGTCAGTCCACGGCGGAGGATGGCAGATGTAGCGGTGTGGGGGTGCATGAAGGGGGCCTCCTGGGTAGAGTTGAAGGGGAGGGATTTATCCCTCCCGAGGGCGTGTGCCGTTATTGCATAGTGTTAAAGTCCTGTATAGATGTAGGGGCCGGGCATGCCCGGCCTGCAGCATTCCGGGGGATGTGGATGGGTGAGGGGAGACCTGAAGGGGTTTTGCCCGGTGTTGGGCAGCGATAAACCTTGCCTTTTAAAACTTTTCCAAAAAAATCCCAAAAAATTTTAAAATTCCCCTTAACTTTCCCAAACCCCACCCCTATTGCTTAGGTGTAAGGAAACAAAACAAGCAAAACCCCGCAAAACTTACCCACATTATACCACGGCAAAAACCACTTGTCAGCTACAAAACAGGAGGAAAAACACCATGATCTGCACACATTGCGGTAAAGAAATCCAGAACGGCATCACTTTCTGCCCCTACTGCGGCAGCACAGTCAATAATGCAAAGGAGAATACGAAAATGAAAAAGCACAATCCCGCTAAGGTCCTCGTTTCCATCGCCGCAGTGGCGGTCGTTGCGGCGGGTGGCTGGGCGTTCGCCAACCGCACCCCGACCATTGATGTCAGTAAGTATATGACCCTCTCGGCGGACGGCTACAACACCGTCGGCAAGCTGAACATCGACTTCGACACCGACAAGCTCGAGCAGGACTACGGCAAGCAGATCACCACCCGCTTCAAAAAGCAGATGAAAAACCTCAAGGACGACACCTTCGGCCTGAGCAGCCTGACCGCCAGCCTGTATGACGGCTACGAGGCTGACCTTTTCGCCGAGACCTGCGCCACCGGCAGCGCCGACAAGACCAAGAACCTGTCCAACGGCGACGTCGTCACCTACACCTGGGACGACAACTCCGACGAGGCCGAGGAGGCCTTCGGCGTCAAGGTCAAGTACACGGACATCACCTACACCGTATCCGGCCTGGCCAGCGTGAACACCTTTGACGCCTTCGATGGCGTGGATGTGGAGTTCAGCGGCATCTCTCCCGACGGCCGCGCTACCGTCAACAGCCTGCCCACCGCCGCCGAGGCGCAGGGCCTGTACTACACCCTGGACGAGAACAGCGGCTTGTCCAACGGCGACACCGTGACCCTGACCGTCCACAGCAATCGCGACGATTTCAGCGACTGCATTGACAAGTACGGCGCGATGCCCCAGGCGACCGAAAAGACCTTCACGGTGGAAGGGCTGAACGAGTACGTGACGAGTGCGGACACGCTCTCCGATTCCGTGCTGGTCAGCTTGCAGAACCAGGCGGAGGATGTGATGAAGGCTTACGCCGCTGCCACCTATAGCGAGAACGAAACCTTCAAAGGCATGACCTACCTGGGCAACTACATCCTGACACCGAAAGTCAACAGCAACTGGTACGACAAAGACCGCATCGTCCTGGCTTACCAGGTGACTGTCCACCAGAACTACACGAACGAACTGAATGAGACTTACGACGCCGACAATTCTTACTTCTGGTACATCACCTTCAAGAATGTCAGCAAGGACGCCGACGGCAACATCGTAAGTGGTCTGCGCGACTATGATAAGCCTACTACGGAAGTGCGGTTTGATTCCGGTTTGAAGAAGTACAAGTCTGGCAGCAGCACGAGAGGCTGGGTGTACGAAGGTTACGCCACCATGGACGATATGTACAGCGCCGCTGTGAACAAGTACGTAGAAAACTACAACCACCAGGACAATGTGGCCTAATCCATCTGCACAGCCTCCTCGCCGCGCCCTTTGGCAGCCCAATTTCCCCAGGCCGCCGCCCCTCATGTTTCCGCGGGCGGGCCGTGCTCGCCCATCAATTTTCTACATAGAAAGGAACTTTATCATGAAAAAGCATTTTCCCAAAATCATCGCCGTTACTCTCGGTGTCGCCGCGCTGGCCGTCAGCGTGCCGGTCTCTGCTTTCGCCAAGTCCAGCAAGCCGCTGAGCTACCTGTACACCTACCAGCTCACCTTCGACGGCTACGACACGATGTCTCTCTCCCCGGACGATACCGGCACCATCACCGCACCCGCCCTGCCGGAGGGTGCCCAGTACTGGCAGTGCAACGGCAAGCACGTCATGCCCGGCGAGCAGTTCAGCTATGACCAGCTGGATGATTGGCTCTGCCCCAGCGTGGACATCGATGACGGCACCGGCACCCACCGCACCACCGGCGCGTACTTTATGGCCATCACCGGCGATACGGCCTACGTCCACTACTACGCCAACGACACAGCGGTCAAGACCGATGCAGTGTTTGACGGCGGCGTCAGCGAGGTGCCCAGCACCGTGAACGGCAAGGCGGTGGCCTACTGGGTCACGGCGGACGGCGGGGTCAGCATCTACACCCCCGCGGCCCTGAGCTACGATGAGCTGTTCTGGCACATCCACGTCGAGGAGATGGGCAACAACCTGAACCTCTACGCCGTCTTTGGGGATGGCGACACCATCCCCGCGCCGCAGCCGGTCGTGACCGAGACGCCCGCCGCGTCCACCGAGGACAACACCCCGGCTGTGGATACCCGCACCGAGCAGCAGAAGGAGATCGATGAGGCCATTGCCAACGGCACCTGGGGCATCGAGTACACCACCTGCCAGAAGTGCGGTTATCACAACTGGACCCGCCAGGGCAACGTCTATGTTTGCGACACCTGCGGCAACACGACCACCACAGTCGTCGGCCCCAAGGGTGTGAAGGGCTATGTCGGCAGCAGTGCGATCGCCGCCGTTGCCCCCAAGGCTTCCGCGCCCGAGACCCGCTACGCCACCGCCGCCGAGGCACAGGCCGCCGCTGACAAGCGCGAGACCGCTTACGCCGCCGCCGTGGCCGCGTTCCAAAAGCAGATCGACGCGCAGAACGCCGCGTATCTGGCCGCGTTAGGCAAGTAACCCAATAGGGAAGGGGCACACCGGGAGGGTGCGCCCCTTTTCTCATTGAATCCCCCGCCTAAATTTGCTATAATACAAAAAAGTGTTGCCGCGCACGGCAGGAAAGGACGCATCCTATGAAACGTATCTACATCACCGCTATCCCGCTGGACAGCAATTTTGCCATCGCACCCTACGCGGCGCAGGCGGCCAACTACCAACAAACCTACACTGCGCCGTCCTGCTATCCCATCACACCCATCATCGCCGACACCGCCCGTCCCGGCGACGAGATCACAGTGCTGGCCGTGCGCCAGAAAAACAGCTTCCGCAGCGACAACCTCGATGCGTTCCGCCGCGAGCTGGACACCCTGGGCACGCCCCACACACTTATTGACGTAACTACGCCGGAAAGCCAGCAGCGCGACGCCCTGCTGACCCTGTTCGAGACGCTGACAGACGCCATGCAGGACGACGCCTGCTACTACGCCGACGCGACCTTCGGCACCAAAACTTACCCGCTGGTGCTGGCCTCGGCGCTGCGGTATGCTGAGAAAATCCTCGATGATACGGAGGTTTGCGGCATCTATTACCGCGAGCTGACCCGCGAGAACGGCCGGGTCAAAACCGCCCGCCAGTACGATATCAGCACGCTGTTCACGCTGGACGGCATCGTGGACATGGCAGCGGGGGAGGACATTGCCGATAAACGCGCCTTTATCAAGTTGATGCTGCACCCCGACCGGGAGGTGTGAGCCATGCCGGACTACCAAAAAGACACCCCCAGACAGGCCGCCCTGCGCCGCGAAATTGAGACGCACGCCATCTGGCAGTACCCGCCAGAGGAGCGCCTGCAGCACAACCGCGAGTGGCAGAGCCTGTATCTGTTGGTGTTTGAGTTTAAAAACTTCTTACAGAAAATCGAGCACCGCCTGCAAAACACCGACGCCAGCGCCCTGGCCCAGGACGAGGAAGCCATGCTGGACGCCCGCTACACCCGCCGCAGCCAGCTGCGAGGCAAGCTGGACACCCTGACCTTCACCCAGGCCATGCGCACCGCCGTGGCCAAGTTTGACACCACCTCCGGCAAGGAGTTTCTGGCGTATTTTGACGCGATTTACAGTAACACCCTGCACGAGAACGTCAACAAGCAGGCCAACCGCGACCAGGGCGACATTGGGCTTTCCTCCCGGGAGGGTAAACTGTGGAAGCGGGTGCTGGATCTGTGCGACAAGCAGGGCCTGGACGCCCGCCGCCTGCCAGCCCCCTTTTATAAGCAACTGGCTGACAGCCTGGGCCTGGACGAGGACGCGCTGCGACGGCTCATCCGCAACGCCACCAGCGCCCGGCGCACTTTCTCGCTGAACGAGGACGGCGGCGACAACGGTCCGGCCTTCGACATGGCCGACCCCGGGCAAGAAGATTTACAGCTGCGCCTGGAGCGCACCACCGAGGCCATGCGGGTGATCGCGCTGTTCGCGGGCAAGGATATTAAGGATTACCCGCGGCTGTTTTTCACCACCGACGTGCTGGGACCACTCTGCGCTGCGAAGCCGACTTTCCCGCCAGAGCGCTACTGCGCCCTGCTGGAAAAGCAGGAGGACTTGCTTTGGAGCCACATTTTTGTGCGCGGGTACATTGATTTCCTGTTTGACCCCGCTCACCCCGCGCGGCTGCGCGTCCTGCCGGACACGCCCTTGGCGCACCCCCTGCGGGACAGCAGCGTAGCCGCCTACCAGCACGTGACCCCTGCCGCCGTCAGCAGCCAGCGTAAGCAATACACCGCGTTGCTGCACAAGATGATGGCGCAGATGCAGGGGTGAAGGGGGAGAACAACGTCTAATTTCGCTAAAGACGGATTTAGCGAAATATAGGGGGGTGTAGCTTTGCTTCGTCTGCGCGGCCTTGCCGTTACCCATCATAACCCAAACGCGAGAGCAGCTTTCCCACAAAGCTGCTCCCGCTTCTTTTTTATTTGGCTGGCTTTTTTAGCGCGTAGTCCCGCATCCCGGGGATGGCACCGCCGGAGATGGCCCAGAGATAGAGGCTGGCGACGCTGCCGTAGGGGCTGAACCGGCGACGGTACTTTTCAAAAAGCTTGCGGTCAATTTTTCGGTGATGGTACAGCATCCGCAAACCGCGCTGTATCGCTAAATCGTCGTAGCTGAACACATCGGGCCGCTGCATACAAAACAGCAAAATCATCTCCGCCGTCCAGACGCCGATGCCCTTTAAGCTGCTCAGCGCCCGGATGGCCTCGTCGTCTGGCATCTGCCAAACGGCCTGCAAATCAAACGTGCCGTCGTGGATTTTCTGTGAAAAATCCGTGATGTATTCCGCCTTGCGGAAGGTCATGCCCAGCTGTTGCAGCTGCGGCACCCCCGCCGCCAGCAGGTGCTCGGCGTCCACGGTGCCCAGGGCGTCCCGCATCCGCTGCCAGATGGTGGCCTGCGCTTTCATCGAAATCTGCTGCCCGATGATGTGATGCACGACCGCCGCAAACAGGTCGGTATCCACCTCGCGCTCAATCGGCCCGATCTGCGCGATGGCCGCCGCTAGCCGCTTGTCCTTGCGGCTTAAATAGTCCGTCTCTTTGGTGCCGTAGGCAAAGTACATTTCGCTGCCCCCTTTTTCCAAAATTATACCACAGCCGGGCGAAAAATCCAAACAAAATTGCGGTTTCCTCTTGACATTAGACCCCACTTCAATGGTATGCTTTGTGTATAGAAAATCGTCGAAAAGCGAGGCTGAACATAGATGGACAAATTGGAAGCACTCCGGCAGTATCTGCGGGAGCTGGGCAGCGTGGCGGTGGCCTTTTCCAGCGGTGTGGATTCCACATTCTTATTAAAGGTAGCGCACGACACGCTGGGCGACAATGCTATTGCCGTGACCGCGCGGAGCTGTTCTTTTCCCAAGCGGGAGTTGGACGAGGCAACGGCGTTCTGCAAAAAGGAAGGAATCCGTCACTTTATTGTGGAGTCTGAGGAACTGCAAATCGAGGGTTTCTCCCACAATCCCAAGAACCGCTGCTACCTGTGCAAGCATGAATTGTTTGAAAAAATCATCGCGTTAGCGAAGGAAAACGGTGTTCTGTATGTGGCAGAGGGTTCCAACATGGACGACAATGGCGACTACCGCCCTGGCTTGCAGGCCGTAGCCGAGCTGCACGTGACCAGTCCCTTGCGCCATGTCGGCCTGACGAAGCAAGAGATTCGCAACTACTCCCGCCAGCTGGGGCTGCCCACCTGGGACAAACAGTCCTTTGCCTGCCTGTCGTCGCGGTTCGTCTACGGCGAGGAAATTACCGAGGAAAAATTGGACATGGTGGACAAGGCTGAGCAGCTGCTTTTGGATTTAGGGTTCCACCAGCTGCGGGTGCGCATCCACGGCAAAATGGCGCGTATCGAGGTGCTGCCCGCAGAGTTTGAGAAGCTGCTGGAACACCGGGAAGAAATCGTTACAGCGTTTAAAAAGTTTGGTTTTACCTATGTGACGATGGATCTGCAGGGATATAGGATGGGGAGCATGAACGAGACGTTGGGGGTTAAAAAGTAAGAGAGCGTCCGAAAAGCCAATCCCCTACCCTGCTCTCCAATCTCACGAAAGGACAAACCATGGACACCAAACACATTCTGGAACAGGTTCGCGACGGCGCGGTGAGCGTGGAGGAGGCGGAACAATACTTCCGCCGCGCGCCGTTTGAGGAACTGGGCTACGCCAAGCTCGACACCCACCGGCGGCTGCGGTCCGGCTTTGCCGAGGTCGTTTTTTGCAGCGGCAAGGCTGACGACTACCTCGTCGGTATCTTCCAACGGCTGGCTGCTGAGGAAGGCGAAGTGCTGGGCACCCGCGCCACACCCGCCCAGGCCGCGCTGGTGCAGGCCGCCTGCCCCGGCGCGACCTATGACCCCATCAGCCGCCTGTTGAAACTGGAAAAGCACAATAAACCGTTACACGGCAATATTGCCGTCTGCACCGCAGGCACGGCGGACATTGCCGTGGCCGAGGAAGCCGCCCAGACCGCCGAGTTCTTCGGCAGCAAAGTCACCCGCGTCTACGACGTCGGCGTCAGCGGGCTGCACCGCCTGCTGGCGAACCTGGAGCCAATCCAGGCCGCCAACTGCGTTGTGGCCGTGGCGGGCATGGAGGGCGCACTTGCCAGCGTCATTGGCGGGCTGGTGCAAAACCCGGTCATTGCGGTGCCCACCTCGGTGGGGTACGGCGCGTCCTTCGGCGGCGTGTCGGCCCTGCTGACGATGATCAACTCCTGCGCCAACGGCATTGCCACCGTCAACATTGATAACGGCTACGGCGCGGGCTACTTGGCAACCCAGATCAACCGCCTGGCACTGGGCGCGAAGGAGTAAAAAATGAACAAACGAACGTTATATTTAGAGTGCAACTCTGGCCTGAGCGGTGATATGTTCACCGCCGCCCTGCTGGACTTGGGCGCGGACGAGGCTGTGCTGCGCAAGGCGCTGGCCAGCCTGCCGCTGGACGGATTTGACATCAAAATATCTCGTGTCAAAAAATCCGGGCTGGACGCCTGCGATTTTGACGTGGTGTTGGACGCCGCCCACGAGAACCACGACCACGACATGGCGTACCTCTACGGCGACGACCACGCACATTGCCATATGCATGAACATCACCATGACCATGACCATGCCCGCGGCGACCACCATCATCATCACGAGCACCGCGGGTTGGCGGAAATCCTCGATATCCTCTCCTGTGCAGATTTGACGCCCCGGGCGCGGGAGCTGGCCGAGCACATCTTCACGATTTTGGGCAGGGCCGAAGCAAAAGCCCACGGTGCAACGCTAGAAACCGTGCATTTCCACGAGGTCGGCGCGGTGGATTCCATCGTGGATATCACCGCTGCCGCCGTCTGCCTGGACAACCTGGGCATTGAGGAAGTCATCCTGCCGATCCTCTATGAGGGCACCGGCACCATCCGCTGCGCCCACGGCGTGCTGCCCATCCCGGTGCCGGCCGTCGTCAACATTGCGGCAGCCGAGCACCTGAACCTGCACATCACCACCGCCCGGGGCGAGTACGTGACTCCCACCGGCGCGGCCATTGCGGCGGCCATCCGCACCAGCGAGACGCTGCCCATCGCGTTCACCGTGGAAAAGATCGGCCTGGGCGCAGGCAAGCGCGAGCAGGAGCTGCCCGGCTTTGTGCGGGCCATGCTCATCCACCCCCACAGCGCTGCGGACGGCGACGCGCAGGACACCATCTGCAAACTGGAAACCAACATCGACGACTGCACCGGCGAGGCCCTGGGTTACGTGATGGAGCGGCTGATGGCCGCAGGGGCTCGGGACGTGTACTACACGCCGGTCTACATGAAAAAGAACCGCCCCGCGTATCTTTTGGCGGTGCTCTGCCTACCGGAGGACGCCGCCGCCATGGAGCAAATTATTTTTTCCGAGACGACCACCATCGGCATCCGCCGTGTAAAAATGGAGCGTTGCGTGCTGAAACGCCGCCTGCGCACCGTGCAGACGAGCCTGGGCAGCGTGCAGGTCAAGGAGTGCGAGGTTCCCGCCAAGGGCGACGCCGTGCACATCCGCTGCTACCCCGAGTACGAGAGCGTGCGCCAGCTCTGCCGCGAGCAGGGCTGTAACTACCAGGATGCCTGCCGAACGATTTTAAAGGAACTTGATACAAAAGAAATGGAGAATTGAATTATGCACATGGCAGATGCGTTGCTTTCCCCCGGTGTGGCCGGGGTGATGTATGCGGCCTCGGCGGTCGCAACCGTGCACAGCGTACACAAGCTGGAGCAAAACCGCGACACAACGGATAAAATCATCCCCACCATGGGCGTCATGGGCGCGTTCGTTTTTGCGGCGCAGATGATAAACTTCACGATTCCCGGCACCGGGTCGTCGGGCCACCTCTGCGGCGGTATGCTGCTGACGGCCATTGTGGGGCCGTATGCGGCGTTTTTGACGATGATCGGCGTGCTACTCATCCAATGCCTGCTGTTCGCCGACGGCGGCCTGATGGCGCTGGGCGCGAACGTCTGGAACATGGCGTTCTACGGCTGCTTTGTGGGCGGTCTGCTCTGGAAAGCGATGATGCAGCGCGGAATTTCCAAGCGCAAAATCGTCGTTGCGTCGCTCTTAGGCTGCGTGCTGACCCTGCAAATGGGCGCGCTGTCCGTCTCGGTGGAGACGCTGGCAAGTGGCATCACCGAGCTGCCCTTCACCGCGTTTTTGCTGGCAATGCAGCCCATTCACCTGGCGATTGGCCTGGTGGAAGGGGCCATCACAGCGGCGGTGCTGGTGTTTTTGCAGCAGGCCCGGCCCGCACTTCTGTGGCAGACCCAGACTATCGACGAGGCAAAGCAGCCGCTGACGCTGCGCCGCACGCTGGGCATTGTGGCCGTGGCGGCGGCGATGACGGCGGGGGTGCTGTCGCTGTTCGCGTCGGCCTTCCCCGATGGGCTGGAATGGTCGCTGCAGCGCATAACCGGCAGCACTGAACTGGACGCCGGTGGCCCGGTGCAGGCGTTTTTTGCCCACATCCAAAGCCTGACCGCGCTGCTGCCTGACTACAATTTAACCGGGTCGGAAAGCGCCGCAGGGGCCTCGGCCGCCGGTTTGATTGGCGCTGCCGTCGTGCTGGCGGCGGTGGTCGTGCTGGGCAAAATCCTGAAAAAGGCGGCACAGCGACATGGATCGTCTGCATCGCGCGATTAAAAATGTCCACCGGCTGGACGATTTGGCCGCCCGCGGCACGGCTCTGACCCGGCTGCCGCCGCTGCCCAAACTGCTGGCGGTTTTAGTCTATCTGTGTGTGACCCTATCGTTCCAAAAATACGCCTTGACTGGGCTGCTGGGCATGGCGCTGTGGCCGATACTACTGTATGAAATCGACGATCTATCGATTGTTAAAACGCTGCAGCAGTGTTGGGCTGTCGTGGCGCTGCTGGTGCTGGTGGGCATCGCCAACCTGTTTTTTGACCGTGCACCGGTGCTGACCCTGGGGCCGGTCGTGCTGTCCGGCGGGGCGGTCACGCTGCTGGTGCTGGTGGTCAAGGGGGTGCTCTGCTTTCTGGCGGTCTACCTGCTGATTGCCACCACCGGCATGGAGCGGGTCTGCGCCGCGCTGCGCCAGCTGCATATCCCCCGGGTGCTGGTGACGACAATTTTGTTGACCTATCGTTATATTGTGCTGCTTCTGCAGGAGGGGAACCGAATCTCGACGGCCTACGCCCTGCGTGCACCGGGGGAGAAGGGCATCCATTTCCGCGCCTGGGGTTCACTGCTGGGGCAGCTGCTATTGCGGAGTGTGGATCGGGCGCAGCTGGTGTATGAGAGTATGATGTTAAGGGGGTATGGGTGGCGCGACGACCCCGCCCCTACCCGGCAACCGCAGAAGGGCAGCGCCGCAGGCACGGTTTTCTTTGTTGCAACGCTTATGTATTGCATCCTCTTCCGCGTCATCCCCATTTTTGAACTTCTCGGCCAACTTTTTTGAAAGGAGAGCATCATGACACCAATTTTAGAATTGCAAGACCTCTCCTTCCGGTATGAGGGCGGGCTGCCCGGGGAGAAAGTGCTGGACGCGCTGACCTTTGCCGTCGCGCCGGGCGAGCGCGTTGGGCTGGTGGGCTGCAACGGTGTGGGCAAATCCACGCTGCTGAAAATCCTTGTGGGCATCCTGCCGATACAGGCGGGGGCACTGACCGTTGGCGGTCTGCCGATGGAACGCAAAAATCTGGCGGAAATACGCCGAAAAGTCGGGTACATCTTCCAGGATTCCGACAGCCAGCTTTTTATGCCCACCGTGCGGGCCGATGTAGCCTTTGCCGCCGAGAATTACGGCTATCCGCCCGAGGAAGTCGCCGCCCGCACCCGGCGTGCGCTGGCCGCCGTCCACATGGAGCACTGCGCCGATCGGCCGGTGTACCGGCTTTCCGGCGGTCAAAAGAAGCTCGCGTCCATCGCGGGCATCCTGACGTTGGACCCCGCGCTGATCCTGATGGACGAGCCGTCCGCGGCGCTGGACCCCCGCAACCGGCGGGCGCTCATCGGCATTTTGAACGCGCTGCCCTGCGCGAAGCTGATTGCGTCCCACGACCTGGATTTCATCTACGACACCTGCGACCGGGTGCTGCTTCTGCACCACGGCCAGCTCGCCGCCGACGGCCCCGCGCGGGAGATTTTGCGCGATAAAGCGTTGTTAGAAAGGTGCGAATTGGAGTTGCCGTTGAGGTGGCAGCGGGATTTTTAATCACGTTCCTATTTTTAAAAGGAGGACCTTATCATGTCTAAATCCACCGTTTACTTTACCAACGAGCTCACGCCGGAGGCGGTCGTGAAAATGTATAAGCAGCTGGGCGTGGAACTACCCGGCAAAGTCGCCGTCAAGGTTCACAGCGGCGAGGACGGCAACCAAAACTACCTGCACCCTGAGTTCATGAAGCCGGTCATCGACGCCGTGCATGGCACCGTGGTCGAGTGCAACACCGCTTACGGCGGTGCTCGCAACGAAACCCCCAAGCACATCGAGCTGATGAAAAAACACCACTGGAGCGACCTTTTTGACGTGGACATCATGGACGCCGAAGGCCCCGACGTGGAGTGGCCGGTCGAGAACGGCAAGGTGCTGAAGGTCAACTACCTGGGCAAGAATATTGAAAACTACGACAGTATGTTGGTTCTTATCCACTTTAAGGGTCACCCCATGGGCGGCTACGGCGGTGCGCTGAAGCAGCTGTCCATCGGCTGCGCATCCAGCGCGGGTAAGACCTACATCCACTCCGGCGGCAAGGTCACCGACCAGAACGTGCTGTGGGAGAACTGCGCCCCGCAGGATACCTTCCTGGAGGCTATGGCCGACGCCGCTTCCACCGTAGCCAAGCACTTTGCGGGCAAGATTGCCTATGTGGCCGTGATGAAGAACCTGTCCGTTGACTGCGACTGCTGCGCCGTGGCCGAGGACCCCTGCATGGACGACGTGGGCATTTTGTCCAGCCTGGATCCCGTTGCGCTGGACCGTGCCTGCGTGGACCTAGTCATGAACAGCAACGACCCCGGCCGCGACCACTTTATGGAGCGCGTCAACAGCCGCCACGGTACCCACACCATCGATACCGCCGCCGAGCTGGGCATTGGCAGCAAAGAGTACGAGCTGGTGCGCGTGTAACCCCCCCCCTGCCGCATAAAATAATGCATCCCCCGACGCATTGCGCCGGGGAATTTTTGCGTTTATGTTTCGTTTGTCTGCAATCGTGTCTGGCGACGGTAATCCAACGGTTTTACGTGATATTTCTCGTAGAACACCCCGGCAAAACGGCCCTGGTTCACGTACCCGCACTGGCGCGCGTTCACGGTCATCTACGCCGTGTCCATCGTGTTCTACCTGCTATCTTACCCCTGGGGCGGCGGGGACAGCCTGCTGACGCAAATCGGCGCGGTCATTTCGCCGGTGACGGAGTTCTTTGGAATGACATGGCAGATGTTCATGGCATACCTGTCGTCCATGTTGACGAAGGAATCACTGCTGGGTGTCATCAACGCGCTGTACAGCAACAGCGATGTGGCGGCCGCCGCCTTCAACGCCAAGTCCGTCGGCGTCAGCGAGAGTCTGGCTATCCTGCTGCCGCAGGTCATCAGCAAAGCGCGGGCGCTGGGCTTTATCATGGCCATCGTCTTTAATGTGCCCTGCACCATGACCGTAGCCGCGATCTACCGCGAGAACCACTCTGCCAAGTGGATCGTGCTGTCCATCGGGTATTATGTGGCGTTCTCGCTGGCCATCAGCTGCGTATTCTACCACATCGGGCTGCTGATTTGGTAAAAAGTCCATTTGCATTTTTGCGCCGGCTGCGGTATAATCAGAGAAATGATTTTACAAGGTAGGAGTCGGCTATGAACAAGACACTTTCCATCAGCGCCATGCAGTATGATTTCCACACGCTGCTCAAGGTTTCCGATATCTGTGGCCTGACCGGGGAAATTGGCTTTCACGACACGCCGAACGGTTACCTCATCAGTTTTCCAGACGGCGACGGCAAGGCCGACAAGCGGATGGCTGAGTACCAGAGCCGATTGAAAGATTTGGAAAATAATATTTGGAATCGGTAAGATAAGAGAATGAAATAGCCCCCGGTCGGGAACGCGTGATGCATGTACCCGACTGGGGGTGTTTTTGTGTTATCGCGCTGTTGCAGGGGGCGGCACGCCGGAAAGAGTAATGTTTTCGTTCATCTTGCCGCCTTCCGTCTTGGGCGGTGTAAATTTGCCGTTGCCCTGCTCCCGTGCGGGGTGGTATAATGCGGGTAGAAACTTTGCGGGGAGGGGCACACCATAGCAAAAAAAATTGTACATTATCACCTGCCGGGCTTGTTTGAATTTTACGAACTCTACGCCCGGTTTTTGCCGCTAACCCGCGCCCACCCGGAATATTTTTACGATTGGTGCGATATAGCGTCGATTTACGGTGCCCCGGCCAACTGTCTGTGGGGCGGCGGACGCGTGGGTGCCGGGGATGTGCCGCCCCGCCGCGTGCTGGCCCTACTGCGGGCGTACGGTATTTCGGCCCGGCTGACTTTCAGCAACTCTCTGTTGGGGCCGGAGCACCTGGCCGACGCACGGTGCAACCGGCTCTGCCGCCTGTTGGTCGAGGACGGCAACGTGGCGAACGGCGTCATTGTGCATTCGGACCTACTGGCGGACTACCTGCGGCAGACCTGGCCGCAGCTGTATCTTGTGTCGTCCACCACCAAGGTGCTGACGGATTTTCCCGCGCTGCGCCGGGAGCTGGAACGGCCGGAATTTCGCTATGTTGTGCCGGATTTTCGCCTGAACAAGGCGTTTGCACAACTGGCCGTCCTGCCCGCGCCGCTGCGAGACAAGGTGGAATTTTTGTGCAACGAGTGCTGCCGCCCCGCCTGCCCCGACCGCAAAGCCTGTTACGAGGCCGTCAGCCGCAAAAATCTCGGCCTGCCCGGCCCGGAACACCGCTGCACCGCGCCCGACGCGAGCGAGGGATACCGCTTCTCCCGCGCGATGGCAAGCCCCGCGTTTATCGGCGTGGGGGATATCCGCGACACTTACCTGCCGATGGGGTTCACGAACTTTAAAATTGAGGGCCGGGGCTTGGGCAGCGCGGTTGTGCTGGAATTTTTGCTGCACTACCTGACGAAGCCCGCGTACCACCTTGCCGTGCGTGAAGCGGTGTACCTGGACGCGGAGTTGGATTTGTTTTAGATTTTTGTTGTAGGAGGCGGCGTCCTCGACGCCCCGCGGAGGGGTCAAGACCCCTCCCTACAAAATGGCTCTGCCATATCATTTTTATATAACAAGCATATAAAAAATACTTTTTACATACTGCCGCTCCTTGCGTATACTATACCATGCAAGAGGAGTGGAGAATATGCAATACACGGACTTGACGAAAAAGGAATTGCAGCGAGAATACAACCGCATGGCCCGGCGCTACACCGGCTTTGTGCGGGAACCTTTGCAGCTGGACATGGCTGAGGAGGACCCCCTGCTGGGCAAAAGCGAGAGCCTGCGTGCGGCGCGGCATTTTGGCACCGTGCTAAACAAGGAGTTGAGTGACAGCGGCGCAGCGCGCCCCACCGACGCCCAGGACGCCGTGGCAGCCTTGTCCACGATGCCCGGCTGTGCCCACCGCACCGCCGAGTTGTGCCGCCAGGCTGGCGTCCGGTTCGACGCGGTGGATCACAGCACGATCCTGGCCCGCATCATCCCGGTGGATGCTGGTTCGGAACAGCTGGCCCACGCAGCCAGCGTGTTTGCCATTAGCGCCCGCATAGCCGCACTGGAAAGCCTGCAAGGCATGCTCCGTGCATAAGATTTTGTGATACGTGATACAAAATATGCCCGCCCCGGTTCCCTGTGGAACTGGGGCGGGCGCATTCTATTTTTTGGCAGTATTCAGCAGCCGCAGCCGGAACTCACGGGCGGCAGTGTTCAGTGGGCGGTGGTGGTCGTAAACCAGGCAGACCGACCGCGGGGGGATGTGCTCCCGCAGGTCAAGCTGCACAATGCGCCCGCGGGCCAGGTTGCCCCTGGCCATCGGCTCCGGCACAAAGGCCAGGCCCAACTCACTGCGCACCAGCGTCAACATCTGGTCGGTGGTGGCGGCCTCGATATCCGGCTTGAGTTCAGCGCGGTTTTCCAAGAAAAACTGGCGGTAGAACGTGCGGCTCATACTCTCGCTGCCCAGCATGATAAGTGGGTAGGCGGTCAGCTCTCGCAAAGAGAGTGTCCGCCCCGCCAGCGGCGCAAAGGTCTGCCCGCCGACGAGGATTTCGTTGAAGGGCATCAGCTCGACCATTTTCAGTTCGCCGCCCGGCTCGGCGGGGGTGGTCACGACGGCGAAATCTACCTCGCCGTTTTTCACGGCCTGGATGGCCTGCGGCGTCGAGTGGTTCGACAGTCGCAGCCGGATACCGGGGTACTGCGCGTGGAACGCCTGCAGCCGCTCGGACAAGCAGATGTTCAGCGCGGTCTCGGTGGCGCTGATGCTGATAGCGCCGTGTTCCAGCGTAGCGCTGGCGCTCAGTTCGGCCTCAGCGTCCTGGATCTGCACGGCGGCCGACGCGATGCGGGCGTAAAGGGTCTCCCCTTCCGGCGTCAGCGTCACGCCCCGGTTGGAACGGATGAACAGCACGCAATGCAGCTGGTCCTCGAGTTTGTTCATGGTGTGGGTGATGTTAGGCTGGTTATTGCCCAGCACCCGCGCCGCCCTGGTAAAGTTCTGATATTTGGCGACATAATAAAAAATTTTGTAGTATTCCCAATCCACGTACATGGATGCGGCCCCTCTCTTCCCATGTATTTTTTACATGGCGTCTATATACAGGATACATATTTTATATCTTGTATGTTCCCAGTATACCAGCAGTCCGCCACAAATGCAATGGGCGGCAGGGGTTTTGTTTTTGCGGGGCAGCGGACTTTATCGTTAAATATTATTCCAGCACCAGCAGCAGACTCATCTTGAACTTGCCCTGCGGCGTGACGCTGTGCAGACCGTTCTTGTCAAAGCGGAAACTCTCGCCGGCGTTCAGCTCGTAGTCCCGGCCCTCGTAGCCGATGATGGCCTTGCCTTCCAGCGCGGTCAAGATAGCGTTGCCGGGGGCACGGTGCGGGGTCAGGCCGGTACCTTCGTCGAAGGCCATCAGCACAAACTTCATGTTGTCGGCGTGGACGACGTCCAGATTGGCAATGCTGCCTTCCTCGTAGGAAATCAGGTCTTTCAGGGCCGTGGGATGGCCCGCTTTGATGAGGCTGTTCATAGTAAAATTCTCCTTTTTCAAAATGATTTCGGTGTAGATCATGCCGGTGTCCGCCGCTGCACCGCACAATGTTTTTGGCGGCAGAACGAGCAATTCACCGGGGCATATCGGCGTGGGGCGTGCATCGTCGCCCAGCACAAAGCAGCCTGCGCCCTCGGCCGCGATATAGAGCGTGGTGCAGTCGTAGCTTTCTGGCGTAATAGTCGTGCCCGCGCCCAGCGAGAACCAAGTCACCGGCACCGCGCCCAAATGGGCAGGGCGCGAGACGGTCATGCCGTCGCGGATGGGGCGCATCTGCGCGATGGTGAAGGGGGTGTTGTTCATGGGAAGTCACTCCTTTTTTAATAGTATACCACATTTGAGACGGCGGGGATGTTGTAGAAACAGCAATTACAAGAAATTATTAGGGTTTCCGTGATAAAATGGAGGTTTTCCCTAGTTGCCCGCCTCACCACGGGCGAGCAATGCCCGTCCGTACTTTCTTCACTCAACAAAATCCTCCTCCAGCAGCAAAATACTGTGCTTATTCTGCCGTTTTCGTCCTGTTTTGTGGCGCGAGCGGCGGCTATAATAAAGCCACCAACCACAAAGGAGGATATGGTATATGTTGACCGCAATCATTATTGCCGCTGCCGTGGCGGCGCTCATTGTGTTCTTTTTTCTCTGCTACAAAAAGGCCCCGCCGACACAGGCCATTGTCGTGACAGGCCTCGGACTGTCGCGGCCCAAGGTCGTCTGCGGGCGCGGCGTGTTTGTGCTGCCCATCGTGCAGCGGGCGGACCGGCTGAATATGCGCTTACTCAAAATCGATGTAAAAACGCCGGAAACCGGTGTCAAAACCAAGGAGGGCGTCTCCCTCTGGCTGGACAGCGTCGTGACCGTGCAGGTGTACAGCGAGAACTCCACTGTCGCGGATGAGGAAGTCCGCAACGCCGGGTACGACGACGTGAAAAAGTACATCAACTCCCGTCAGCAGGCGGCGATTTCCAACTTCTTAGGCATGGATGAGGCCCACATCAACGAGAAGATTAACGACGTGCTGCAAGGCAACCTGCGCGAAATCGTCTCCGAGATGACCGTTGACCAGATTTTGACCAACCGCAAACAGATGGCCATCAGCGTCGTCGAGAACGCCCGGCCCGACCTGGCCAAGATGGGCCTGGAAGTCGTGACCTTCAACGTGCAGGACGTCAAGGACGCCATCGACGCCCAGGGCCACAACCACGGCGTCATCGAGGCCATCGGCGTTGAGCAGGAGGAGCTGGTCAAGAAGCGCGCGTCCATCGCCAAGGCCGAAGCTGAGCGCGACGTCTCTTGCGCGAAGGCTGCCGCCGCCATGGCAGCCAACGAAAAGGAAATCGAAGCCCAGACCGCCATTGCCAAGCGCAACAACGAGCTGAACCTGGCGAAGTCCAAACTGAAAGCCGAGGCCGACAAGGCCGCTGCCGACGCGGACGCCGCCGGTATGATCCAGACAAACTTGCGTGCAAAGGAGGTCAAGGAGTCCGAGGCGGACGCCGAAATTGCAAAGCAGAAAAAGATGGTCGACCTGGCCGCCCAGGAGGCCGAGGTGCAGCAGCGCAAGCTGGATGCGGAGATCCGCAAGCAGGCCGATGCCGAGCTGTACCGCCGCCAGAAGCAGGCCGAAGCCCAGAAGTACGAGGCCGAGCGTGCCGCCGAGGCCGCAAAGTTTGCCAAACAGCAGGAGGCTGAAGGCATTGCGCTGGTAGGCCGCGCGGAGGCCGAGGCCATCCGCCAGAAGGGCCTTGCCGAAGCCGAAGCAATGAAGCAAAAAGCCGAAGCCTACAAGCAGTACAACGACGCGGCCGTGGCTGAGATGATGATCAAAGTGCTGCCTGAAATCGCTAAGAACGTGGCCCAGCCCCTATCCGCCATCGACAAGGTATCCATCATTGGCGGCGACGCGTCAGGTGTGTCGGGCGTGTCCGGCAACGTGCCAGTGCTGATGGCCCAGACATTGGAGACGATGAAGGAAGCCACCGGCATTGACATGAAGGAGATTGTCCGCGCTAACAGCATCCAGGCCAAGACTGACCGGAACATCACCGTGAAGGGACTGGACGGGGTAAAGGATGCCGTGCAGAACGATACCCCAAGCGAAGGGGAAAGTGAGGAGTAAGGGTAACGGGCAAAGCCCACGCAAAAAGGCTCCTCACGCAGTGAGGAGCTGGCCAAGCTTGCGGGGCCTGAGGGGCTTGCCTAATTCCCGCACCATTAACTTATAAAAAAATGCTATCCGATTTTCCCATCGGATAGCATTTTTTTATTTCTCCGGCAGCTCTGCCCACAGGGGCAGGCGGTGCAGGGCGCGGACGATGTTGCACTGCTCCAGCAGCGTTCCAGCGGCGTCACACATGGTGGCGTACCATATGGGACTGCGCAGGGTGTTTGTTTCGGGGTCGAACAGGTGCTCGGGGCCGCTGGCGTACTGGAAATGCAGGTGGCTCAACAGCCCACCAGACTGCCGTGCGGTGCGGTGCGGCATCGGCTCCATAGCCAGCAGGCAACGGAACGGCCAATCTGCGGCGACGTTCTCGGCCATGAAAAGCGCGTTTTCCTTGCCTTCCAGACCTCGTTCCAGCACGCGGTCCAGGTGGTAAATGGCGCGGCCCAGCGGGGCACCGTCGTCGGCCAGCCACTCGATGCAGAGCTTATCGCTGCCCGCGGGGGTGATCTCCCACCCACCCAGGGTGCGCGGGTTGCCGATGCTGGTGGTCACGCAGGCCATCTGCCAGAACGCCTTTGCGCCGTTTTTGAACATCGGCAGCGCAGCGGCCACGCCCTCGGCGTCGCGCCAGGCGGCCTGCATATGGGGGTCCGTGCTGGTCAGGTAGCTTTCAAAATTATTCCACCGGCCTAGCCAGTCAGTTTGATGAAATTCCATAATAGATAGTTCCTTTCTGTGAGATACTCGGCCACCTCCCTACTATGTGAGGAGGCTTACTCGCGGGCGAAGCCCGCGCAAAAAGGTTCCCCATCCTGGGGAGCTGACCCAGTCCGCTAGGCCTGAGGGGCTTTGCCCGTTTCCATATTACGACAGCGTGATAACCCTATCGCACCACGCGGCAGCCAGTTCCTCGTCGTGGGTGATGACGAGGAGTGTCTTGCCCTGGGCCTTTAACACCTGCATCAGGCGGCCTACCTGCTGCATGCTGCCCCAGTCCAGGCCGCTCGTTGGCTCGTCTAACAAAATCAACGGTTTATCGCTCAACATGGCGACGGCCACCACGACCCGCTGTTTCTGCCCTCCGGAAAGGCTCATAGGGTGGCGGTCGGCCAGGCTCGCCAGCCCCAGCGCCTGCATGACCTCGTCGCAGCACTCGGGGTGGGCTGCACCCAAGAGAATTTCCTCTCGCACACTGTCGCTGAACAGCTGATAGTTCACGTCCTGCATGACGAGAAAACTGTTGTGTAGGCGTTGTTTTTCGTTGGCCGGGCGGCCATGCCAGCAGATTTGCCCACCCAGCGGCTTCATCAAACCGCAGAGTGTGCGGGCCAGCGTCGTTTTACCGATGCCGTTGCGGCCCATCAGGCCGACGATTTCCCCCGCCCCGAACGCGAGGTTCGGCAGCGTGCGCAGTGGGTTCTTCTTGTCGTAGCCCAGCGTGACATTTTTCAGCGTCAGCACCGGCGCGCCCAGGCATTCT
The DNA here is from genome assembly GCF_057431175.1 of Gemmiger sp. NCBI lineage: Bacteria > Bacillati > Bacillota > Clostridia > Eubacteriales > Oscillospiraceae > Gemmiger > Gemmiger sp. The sequence continues at coordinate 43,541 of NZ_DBMDDV010000023.1, forward strand.
CTGCGATGTTTCGCGGTGATTTCCGCCCGGCAGTCGTCCAGCGCCCGCCCGCGCAGGCCGTATTCGGTCAGGCGTTCAGGGGGCAGGGCGGCAAACTCCGCCGCAGTCCACTGGGCCGTCAGCGCACCGTCCGCAAAGTAAAAATAGCGATCCACTAGGTCGGTGATCCAGGCCAGGCGGCGCTCGGCCAGCACGACGGTGACGCCGCACTGTTTCATCGTGGCAACCATGTCGTGCATACGTGTGATGGCAGCGGCATCTAGATTGCTCGTAGGCTCGTCTAAAACCAGCAGTTTGGGGCTGAGCATACAGGCCGTTGCAAACGCGACCTGCTGCTTCTCTCCGCCCGAGAGCTTGAACACACTGCGGCCCATCAGCGGCTCAATGTGGAACTTCCGGGCCGTCTCGGTCACCCGGGTACGGATGGCTTCCGGCGGCAGGCCGCTGTTTTCGCAGGGGAAGGCCAACTCGGCGGTGGTGTCCACGTTGAAATATTGTGTCTTAGGGTTCTGGAACACGCTGCCCACTTGGGGCACGTAGTCCTCGATGGCGGCCTCGCCCGCGGCCAGACCAGCCGCCGTACACCGCCCGGCCAGCGCACCGGGGTAGAACACCGGGGCCAAGCCATTGAGCAGCCGTGAGAAGGTCGTTTTGCCGCAGCCGCTGCGGCCGCAGAGCAGCACGCATTCGCCGGGCTGTACGGTCAGCGCCACATCCCGCAGGGCGGGTGCAGGGCTGCTCTGGTAGGTAAAATCAACGTTAGAACATGAAAGTATGGGTTTCACAGCAGTGTCACCGCCTTCCAGACCAGCGGCAGCGTGCAGAGCGCCGGGTAAAGGAAATCCCACACGGTCAGCCGCAGTTCAGTCATGCAGGTATGCCGCCCCGGCAGGCCGATCCCCTTGGTCAGCGCAGCGGCGGACAGATCCTGCGCCACGTTGTTGCTGTTCATCAATAGCGGCATCAGAATGTATTCCAGCGACTGCATCGGGTGAAGCAGCAGGGCGCCGCGCCCCTCGGCGATGCCGCGCAGCGCCATAGCCGCACGGATTTGACGGTAATCCTCGCCCACGGTGGGGAAAAACCGCACTACCACCGCACAGGGGATGATGACGCTCTCCGGCACGTGCATCCGGCGCAGGGCGGCGGTCAGCTCGCCGATGGTCGTGGTCGAGAACGCATACGCACCGGTGATAATGCAGGGCAGCATCATCCGCACGCCGACCGAAACCAGCGACAGCAGGTTCAGAAGCACGCCCTCCCCTGCCCGGGGCACGACGAAGATATCCACGGCCAGCAGGCCAAAATACAGCGCGGACAGCCGCAAACCCATCCCGATCTTGCCCGAGAGGAAAAATAGCAGCAGACACAGCGCGGTGGTCGCAGCCTCGGCCGCCGTGCCTACATGGAAGAGCAACAACAGGTTTGCCAGCAGCAGCAGATACAACTTGGCGCGGGGATCCATACGGAACGTCATGCGACGATCCCCGCTTTCTCAAAGTGCTTTTTCATCATGCGCTGGCCGAACAGCCCGCCCAGCACGGCGCAGACCAAAATCGCCGCCATAGCCGCGACGAAGCTGCCGTTGTTGATGGGCGCAAACAGTGTATCGATGTAGGCGGCATCCTTGCCGCGGGCGGTCAGGTTGGCAATGTAGGCGTCCTTCATGAACCAGAGCGGCAAAATAGGCCCGGTCAGACCGTAGGAGAAGACGACATAGCTGACCAGCAACAGCTTTTCACTGCGGAACTTGCCCCGGGCGGCGATGAGATCTGCCAGCAGGCCGCAGACGATGTTGGCGGCGAAGGACAGCACAAAGTGGCCGGACACAAAGAAGAACAGACCCATGACAAGGCCCATGATCGTGATACCGCCGAATTTTTGCAGTTTGGCGGCCAGCAGCATATACACGCTGCCGGAGATGAGCGCCGCCAGCGCGGGCAGTACGATGTTGCCCACACCCGGCAGCAGTGCGCAGGTGAAGGTGACGACCGTGACGAGCACGAAGTAGAGAGCCGTGAAAACGCCGACTGAGATAAGGTCGGGCACGGTGAGTTTGTTGGGGGTGATGGAGTTGGTAGTTTGCGGCATTGTGATGTAGTCCTTTCTTTAATGTTAGCATCGGCTAACTCATGGGTATGCTTACACAGAAAAAGCGCAGCGGGCTGCGTCCTTTCGGAGCACAGGAGTTAGTGTACCATAACCGTGGCACATCTGTCAACTGTAGGTTATCATTGGCAAGGTCGGGCATATGCCGCTCTTTTGCCTTTCACCTCTCGTATAGGGGCCGCATATGTGCGGCCCGCCACTTTCCCGCAGGCAGCCGCCCGCCTTCCACAACCGGGCCGGGCAGACTCGGCCCCTGCAGCGATATAACAAACAAAAAGGCCCTGCTCATCACTAGGATGAACAGGGCCTTTTTACGAGAAGCCGGCATCTACCTATTTTCACAGGCCGTTTCCAGCCAACTATCTTCGGCACAAGTGAG
>NZ_DBMDDV010000046.1:0-6236 GCF_057431175.1 Gemmiger sp.
TACAGCATTGAACGAACAAGCACTTGATTATAAAATGCAGGGTTTTGCAATGAGACTACATCTGACAGCTTACCGGACAAATTTTGGAAATACTACAACCAATATCAAAACAAACAGATTAATGTATCTGAGTTCTCAAGGCTTATGGACTGTTCTAGAACTAGCATTTATAAACAGAAAACACGCAGGCGCTTATTAACGACTACAAAGCGCGTCTGCATGATTTAGAAAACAATATCTGGCAGTACTAAACTGCCACTGACTCTAAGGCGGGCTCCGGCCCGCCTTTTCTTTATGCAAAATCATTCTTGCTTCTTCCTTTCTCCCGGTTTCGTTGTGATGAGCTGATAGACATCACTATCCTTGGGCTCCAGATTGGTGAATGGTAATACACTGTTGCCCATCTTGATAATGCCGTGACCCTCGCTGGCGTTGCGCAGAAATGAGTGAAGCCGATGTTAATAACCTTTTGCCAGGGTACCATATTGACCAGCTTAGAGAGGTATGGGGGAAGCCTGATACCAGTGAAAACAGCACTGCATGTTGGAAACTTGGGAATGACACTACTCTCGTTGTAAGTTATAAAAATAATGGTATAGTTGCGATTTGTGGCCTTAAAGACGATAGCGATGCCTCCATAGGAGAATAACAAATTCCAGTTTGTAATGCTAAGCGGGTACTTATGGCAAAACTGCGGGCCGGGCATGCCCGGCCCCTACAGGGTGACGATGCGTAAGCCGGATATGGCGTTAAGGTTGGCGGCCGCCTATATGCGGCCCCTGCAAATAGGCGGAAGGGTTACGACAAGGAATGTAGGGGGCGGCGTCCTCGACGCCCCGCGAAGGGGGGCAGGATTTTTCCCTGCGGATGAACCGTGAAAGGGATGCGGCGGTAAGTCGCGGGTCCCGCTTCAGCCGCGCATAAACTCCCACATCCCCGCACATACTCTCCCACAAAGGAGGGTATCATCCATGTCTTGTTTCAAAAAACTTTTACTTTTGCTGGCCATTATCGGCGGCATCAACTGGGGCATCTACGGCATCTGGGGCTTTAACGCCGTGGGGTGGCTGCTGGGCGGCAGCATGAGCTGGCTGTCCCGCACCGTGTTCATCATCGTCGGTGCGTCGGCGGTCTGTCTGATCCCCGGGCTTTTCATGCCAAACCCCAAAACCGCAGAATGATAAAAACGGGAGCAGCTTTCCGCCGCTCCCGTTTTACTTATATGATCCGCTGCATATCCAGCTTGCTGCGGCGGGTGTTCATGCCGACGCTCAGCACAATGCCGACGCAGAGATACATCATCACGACGCTGGACCCGCCCGCCGAGAAGAACGGCAGCGTCACGCCGATGACCGGCAGCACCTGCAAATTCATGCCCAGGTTGATGACACACTGCAAAAACAGCGCCGCAAAAATGCCCACGCAGATATTGCACCCCAGCGCGTCAGGGCAGCGCAGACCGGTTTGCAGCGTGCGCAGGCAGAGCGCCAGCAGCAGCACCAGCACCACCGCCGCACCGATAAAGCCCAGCACGTTGGCGAGGTACGCAAAGATAAAATCGTTCCAGGCGTTGGGCACAAAGATGTGTTCACCGGAAAACAGCCCCTGCCCAGTCAGCCCGCCGGTTCCGATGGCCATGGCACCCTTGTTCTGCTGGTAGGTGATGTCCGCCAGCGCGGGGTCGTCGGGCGTAAGCACGGCCAGAATGCGCTTGAACTGGTATCCTTTTAAAATGCCGGGCCGCAGCACCAGCAGCGCCGCGCCGCCCACAGCCCCCGCCGCCAAGCCGCCCGCCACCAGCCAGTGGGACAGCCCGCCCGCAAAGAGCATGACGAGGCCTATCCCTAAAAACACCAGCGCCGTGCCGTCGTCGCCCTGCACATGAATGGCCGCCGCAGGCAGCCCGATGTGCAGCAGGAGCAGCAGCAAATTCTTCGGCTTATTGACCTGGCCGCGCACGTTGCTCAAATGCAGCGCCAATGTCAAAATAAAGCTGATTTTTGCCAGCTCGGCGGGTTGGAATGTCATGCCGCCGACGCGGTACCAGCTGTAATTGGAGGTGCCGCCCGCGTCGTACCCGATTGTGACAAGCCCCGTATTGACGTTGCGCAAAAACAGGGTGGGCAGCACCAGCCCCCAGGCCACCACGGCGTGCAGCGGCCAGGCCCGGGCCAGCGCGTGGTAATCCGCAGTGGAGAACACCACCGCCAGCATCAGCCCCAGCAGGCTGGCGATAAGCTGCACCGACGCCTTGTTGTTGGATCCCAGCTGGGTCTGGCCGATGGACACAAGCACCACGACGCTGAGCGCCGAGCACGCCGCGCAGAGCAGCAGATAGAACACATCGACCCGGCGCAGATACCGGCGGATAAGCGGATACATGGGCGGACTCCTTCCCTTGATAGTATTTGTATTATACCGCATTTCGACGGTTTTTGCCAAGTTACAGATTAAATTTTACAAATCGGTTTTTGTGTACTATAATATATACGAGTGCGGCCACTGTTCTATTCGGCCGCAGGCAGGGAGTTTGCCTATGCAGGAATTTACGACCCATTCACGGGAAGAAACCGTCGCCGCCGGGCGGGATTTTGCCAAGACGCTGCCGTCGGGGGCGCTGATCGCGTTCACCGGGGGCCTGGGCGCGGGCAAGACCGCCTTCTGCCAGGGCCTGGCCGAGGGCTTGGGCTGCACCGACCCGGTATCCAGCCCAACATTTGCCATTGTCAACTACTACCGCGGCCCGCGGCCGTTCGCACATTTTGACTTGTACCGCATCCACACCGAAAACGACCTGGCCGCCGCCGGGTTCTATGACTACCTCGACATGGGAGCCGTCGTTGCCTGCGAGTGGAGCGAGAACTGCACGGAGCTGCTGGCGCCGGAAAATCCCATCAAAATCCACATTGAGCGTGTGGATGAGACGACGCGGAAGATTACGATTGAATGATAAATAGGTGATTTCAATGAATTTATTGGCTTTGGACACCGCCGGCAAAACGGCGGCTGTGGCGGTGCTGCGGGACGATACCCTGCTGTACGAGGCCCAGTGCAACAACGGCCTGACCCACAGTGAGACACTGCTGCCCATGATCGATACCGCGCTGAAAGCCTGCGGCCTGACCGTGGACGATTTGGACGTGCTGGGTGTGACCAACGGCCCCGGCAGCTTTACCGGGCTGCGCATCGGGCTGGCCGTCGTCAAGGGGCTGGCCCTGCCCAAACAGATCCCCTGCGCGGGCGTCTCCACGATGGCCGCACTGGCCTACGGCCTTTCGGGCGAGGGCACCGTCATCGGCGCACAGGACGCCCGCCGCGGGCAGGTGTATTGGGGCGCGTTTGACCTTGCCAGTCATGACCGCTTGACCCCAGACGCCGCCGAGCCGGTCACAGCGCTGGAAAATTTTGTACAAAGCTGTAAAAAACCTTTGTTTTTTGTTGGCGACGGCGCAACTTTGTGTTACAATATATATAAGAGCGTTCCGGGCGTGGCCGCTGTGCCGCAGCCGCTGCAGGTTCTGCGCGGTGCGGGCGTAGCACTGGCCTCTAAGGCCATGTGGGAAAAGGGCGAATGTGTGCCCCCCGCCGCCCTGCTGCCGGATTACCACCGGCTGAGCCAGGCCGAGCGGGAGCGCGCGGAACGTGAAAAAACAGAGGGGAAACAAAATGAAGTTTGACAAACCGATTGCACTGGCTGCCGACCACGGCGGCTATGAACTGAAAGAGGCCATCAAGGCACACCTGAACGAGCTGGGCATTGCCTACACCGACTTTGGCACCGACTCCACCGCCAGCGTGGACTACCCCGACTATGCCGCCAAGGGCTGCAAGGCCATACAGGACGGCAGCTGTGCGCTGGTCATCCTGTGCTGCGGCACCGGCGTGGGTATGTCGATGTGCGCCAACAAGATGCAGGGCATCCGTGCCTGCTGCTGCAGCGACACCTTCAGCGCGGAGTTCACCCGCCGCCACAACAACGCCAACGCCCTGTGCCTGGGCGGCCGCGTGGTGGGTGCGGGACTGGCCTGCCAGATCGTGGACGCTTTCCTGAACGCTGAGTTCGAGGGCGGCCGCCACCAGCAGCGCATCGACAAGATGATGGCACTGGAAAATCACTAAGTTTCGTTGCCTGCACGGCAGGCTGAATATTTTTGAATTGCAAGGAGATCATACCATGAGCGTTGTTGAAATTGTTGACCATCCCCTGATCCAGCACAAAATCAGCCTGCTGCGCGACCGCAACACCGGCACCAAGGAGTTCCGTGACCTGGTAAGCGAGATCGCGATGCTGCTTTGCTATGAGGCCACCCGCGACCTGCCCACCGAGGAAGTCGAGGTCGAGACCCCCGTTGCCCTGGCCCGCACCAAGGTCCTGGCCGGCCGTAAGCTGGCCCTGGTGCCCATCCTGCGCGCAGGCCTGGGCATGGTGGACGGTATGCTGAACCTGATCCCCGCCGCCAAGGTCGGCCACATCGGCATGTACCGCAACGAGGAGACGCTGGAGCCGGTCGAGTACTACTGCAAGCTGCCCAACGACATCAACGAGCGCGAGGTCTTTGTTCTGGACCCGATGCTGGCCACCGGCGGCAGTGCCTGTGACGCCATCGGCCAGATCAAAAAGCGCGGTGCCAAGCACATTAAGTTCATCGGCCTGGTGGCCGCGCCCCAGGGCCTGAAGGCCCTGCATGAGGCCCACCCCGATGTAGACATCTATGTCGGTGCCCTGGACGAGAAGCTGAACGACAACGGCTACATCGTCCCCGGCCTGGGCGACGCCGGCGACCGTATTTTCGGCACGAAGTAAAATTGTACAATAACAGGGTCGTGAACCGCAGCGGTTCACGACCCTGTTATTTTTTGTCTGCTGCTTTATCTGCCGACCACCGTGTCAGCCGCGAGGATTGCATCGTTCTGCTCTTTGTACTTGGCGGCAGTCTCGTCGTCCAGCACATAGACGTTCACCGGGATGACCGCACTCATCACGGACTCGTCATAGGTCTCGTAGTACAGATCGATGAAGGCCGAGCCTGCCATCATGGCCGTGCCGGTGTCGGCGGCGTAGGCATAGCCGTAGACGAACTTGCCGTCGGCGCTGGTAATGTACATCAGCGAGCCATACGGAATGATGTTGGGATTGATGGCCACCGTACCGTAGGTCAGGCGGCGGCCGCTGGCACCTTTGGCCGTTTCCGATGCCGAGTAGCCGGTGGAACGCTGGTTCGTGTAGGCCTCAGCCACACCTTCAGCGGGGACGCCGTCCACGATCTCCGGCCCAACGAACTGCGACACAGGCGCGCCCTCGCCGTAGACCTTCTCCATGGTGGGCACCATGCCAGCCTGGGTCACACGGTCGATTTCATCGGTGGCTGTCCACTGGCCGTCGATCCAGGTCTCGCGGTAGGTCACGGTGTCCAGGCCATCCACACCCTCCTGCAGGGTCATCGTCTTGTCCTGCTTGCGATAGAACAGGCTGGTGGGGATATCCTCCACCGCAGCGGGGATGACCTCGTCCTGGGTGTACTCCACATAGCTGACCCGCTGCAGTGTGATACTGCCGCCCTCGGGGATGATCTCATCGGGGCCGCTGCTCAGGATATCGTCCTCGGTCCAGGCCAGCCCGGCCTGGGCCAGCAATTCCGCCGTCGTTGCCCCGGTGGTGATGACCTCCTGCGTGGTGCCATCCGCCGTGATGGGCACGGTGTAAGCGCGCAGAACGTCGAGCTGTTCACCGTCGTCGGTGTGCGTCCAGACGGCGCGGTCATGCTCCCGCAGCTGCGGGGTGTCGGCCTGCTCCAGCACGGTGTCCAGGTCGGTGGATGCCGTCAGGATGCGCACGCTGCCGCCGTGGGTGTCGTTGACGGTGGTAAAGTGCAGCGCCGTGCCGGTAAACGCGATGGCCGCCGCCAATGCGGCGCCCCCGCCCGCCAGTGCGCCCCACTTGGGCAGCACCCGCGCCGCCCAGCGGCGGATATGCTCTTTCGTTTTTACGGATAAGGCCATGGGTTCTCCTTTTTGCTATAGAAAAGGCGCCGGCCCACAAGGACCAGCGCCAGTTTTGCTGTGGGATAAGGCTTTCGCTGCGCAGCGGGTAATCAGCGCTTGCTGAACTGCGGTGCGCGACGAGCGGCTTTGAGGCCGTATTGCGCGAGTTTTTGAGCTGTTTTCCCTTGATACTCCGGGCTTTTCCGGCTTTCTGCCTCTCAGTTATCCGGTGTGCGGACCATAAAAAACGGTCT
>NZ_DBMDDV010000047.1:0-6213 GCF_057431175.1 Gemmiger sp.
TCAGTCCCAATGTGGCCGTTCAACCTCTCAGTCCGGCTACCAATCGTCGCCTTGGTGGGCCGTTACCTCACCAACTAGCTAATTGGACGCGAGTCCATCCTAGAGCGAATAAATCCTTTTCCCACAGATCCATGCGAATCCGTGGGCTTATGCGGTATTAGCAGTCGTTTCCAACTGTTGTCCCCCACTCCAGGGCAGGTTACTCACGCGTTACTCACCCGTTCGCCACTAAGCTTAAAAAGCAAGCTCTTCAAGCTCCGTTCGACTTGCATGTGTTAGGCGCGCCGCCAGCGTTCGTCCTGAGCCAGGATCAAACTCTTTATAAATGGTATTTAATCGCCATTTAAAAGCGTTAAATCTCTGTAATCACTCAGACACAATCGCTTGCGTCCTGTATGAATTACTTGTAAATTTGGAATTGATTATCGTGGGTTTCCAAACCCACGTTCAAGGTTCCACAAGTTTCAGTTTTGTTCAATTTTCAAGGTCCTGCTGTGCTATCGCGTCTCCGTGACAGCCTGTATATTATATATCAGAAGCGCTTGATTGTCAAGGGGGTTTCTGAAAGTTTTTTGAAGAATTTCTTCTTCAAAAAACATATACAGGCTGTTATGAAGCGCTTTTCGCGGCGTGTCCGCCGCGAGACAGCTTGATTATTATAGCAAGGAGTATGACTCTTGTCAACAGTTTTTTCGGATTTTTTGACAAATTTTGAGAGTGATTTTTGGGCAAGGTGTATATTGGGGTGGTGGGTGGTGATAGGCACAAGGGGTTGTGATGGGAAGGTGGGGCGGGCGGCATGTATGCCGCCCCTACATGGGCGACCTGGCGGGAGTAAGGGGCAATAAAGGCAATGTGCAGCGGAGGGGCAAGTCCCCTCCCTACAATAATGCAAGATTAAATCGCAGTAACGGCAAGGCGGATGGCCGGGCATGCCCGGCCCCTACCGGGGTCGCGAAAGATTATGTGGCAATAAGGGGATGGCCGCTGGGAGGGATAAATTTCTCCCCTACTGCAAAAGGGAGAGGTTGTCCCTCTCCCTTTTGCTTACTTTTTATGGTACATACGGTCGTCTTCTTCGTAGGTGGGTTCGCAGGTCAGGTACATGCCGAGCTTTTTCAGGGTATCGGCGTCAACGCTGGACAGGATGACCGTGGAATGGATATCGCAGCCTTTCAGGTTGGGAATCTGCTCCATGGCCTTGGCGGCGTACTCATTCTCGGAAACCGAGCTGGACAGGGCAATCAAAATCTCGTCGGTGTGCAGGCGCGGGTTCTTGCTGCCCAGGTAGTTCGTTTTCAGCATCTGGATCGGCGCGATAGCGCGGGCGGACACCAAATCGATCTCCTGGTCGATGCCTGCCAATTTCTTGAGGGCGTTCAGCAATGCAGAGGATGCCGCGCCCAGCAGCGGGCCGGTCTTGCCGGTGACGATGGTGCCGTCGGCCAGTTCAATGGCAGCGGCGGGTTTGCCGTCGGTAGTCTCCGACGTGGCGTGGGCGCGTTTTTCGACCTCGCGCTGGCCCAGCGCAATGCCTGCCTGGTTCATCAGCAGTTCCAGCTTAAAGCGCTCCTGTTTGACAATGCCGCTGGCCTTCTGGTCACAGAGGCACTTGAAATACCGACGCACGATTTCATTCAGCGAGGCTTCGCGGCAGACCTCATCGTCGATGATGCAGTTGCCCGCCATGTTGACGCCCATATCCGTGGGTGAACGGTAGGGGCTCTTGCCCGCAATCAGTTCAAACATGGCGTTGACGACCGGAAAAATCTCGACGTCGCGGTTGTAGTTGACTGTGGTCTTGCCGTAGGCTTCCAGGTGAAAGGGGTCGATCATATTGACGTCGTTCAGATCGGCGGTAGCGGCCTCGTAGGCCAGGTTGACCGGGTGCTTCAGCGGCAGGTTCCAGATGGGAAACGTCTCGAACTTGGCATAGCCCGCCTTGACGCCGCGCTTATACTCATGGTAGAGCTGGGACAGGCAGACCGCCATTTTGCCGCTGCCGGGGCCGGGGGCCGTGATGACGACGAGCGGGCGCTCGGTCTCGATGTAATCATTCTTGCCGTAGCCGTCGTCGCTGACGATATGGGCCACATCGTTGGGGTAGCCGGGAATCTTGTAATGGCGGAAGGTGCGGATGCCCAGTGCGTTGAGCTTCTGTTCAAAGGCTGTGACTTCAGGCGCGTCGGTGTACTTCGTCACGCAGACGCTGCCCACAAACAGACCCACGCCCTGGAACGCGTCGATGAGACGCAGCACGTCCACATCGTAGGTAATGCCGTAGTCACCACGCATCTTGTTGGCGACGATATCCTCGGCGCTGATGACGACGACGACCTCGGCCTGCTCCTTCAGCTGCAAAAGCATCTGCAGCTTGGAATCCGGCTGGAAGCCCGGCAGCACGCGGGAGGCATGGTAGTCGTCGAAAAGCTTACCGCCAAATTCCAAATAGAGTTTATTGTCAAACTGGGCAATGCGCTCCCGGATATGGGCAGACTGCATCGCAAGGTATTTGTCATTATCGAATCCTATTTTCATCTGCGTTCCCCTTTTCCCTATCTTTAAACCATATGAATTAAGTATAGCATTTTTCGCGGGCCGTTGCAATGCCATTTTGTGGCGGTACGCTTTCCTGGCCGGAAGAGGCCCTGCGCGCCAACATCATTGCCCAGGTCAGCCTGGCGCTGAACCGCATCTGGACCGAGTGGTACCCCAGCCGGGGATATAGTTTCAACATCACAGGCTCACCAGGGTACGACCAGGCGTATGTCAACGGCCGCACGGTGTTTGCGGTCATGGAGCGGTTGACCGCCGAGTTGTTCAACACCTTTGTGCAGCGCAGCGGCGACGCCGAACCGTACTTTACCGAGTACTGCGACGGCAAGACTGTGACCTGCCCGGGCATGAAGCAGTGGGGCACGGTTGACCGTGCACGGGAGGGGCTGAACGCGCTGCAAATCCTGCGCTACTATTATGGGAACCGCGTGCAGCTGGTGACGACCAACAACATTGCGGCCATTCCGTCCAGCTACCCGGGCAGCCCCTTACGGCGCGGAAGCACCGGGACGAATGTGCGCATCCTGCAAAAGCAGCTGTCCCGCATCGCGAAGGACTACCCATCTTTCGGCAAGCCCGTCGTGACCGGGACGTTCGACGAGGCAACCGAGAACAGCGTGAAAAAATTTCAGAAGCAGTTCGGCCTGACGGCGGACGGCATTGTGGGCAAGGCGACGTGGTACAAAATCAGCTATATCTACGTCAGCGTCAAGGACCTGGCCGAACTGACCAGCGAGGGCGAGACCGCCGAGGGCATCCAAAGCACGGGCGGCTGGCCGGGGACCGTACTGCGGCGCGGCAGCACCGGCAGCAGCGTGGAGCAGGTGCAGTTCTGGCTTTCCGACCTGGCGCAGTTCGATTCGTCGCTGGTACGCGTGAGCGTGGACGGCAGCTACGGCGCAGCGACTGAGCGGGCCGTGCGGGCGTTCCAGCAAAAGCAAAACCTGACGGCGGACGGTGTCGTCGGGCAGATGACCTGGAACGCGCTGTACGCTGCGTGGGTGGACGCGCAGAGCGATTTGGGCGGCACAGCCTGGCCCGGGACGGCACTGCGGCGCGGGGATACCGGCATGGAGGTACGGCTCGTGCAGTTCTGGCTGCGGCTGGCAGCGGACAATTACAGTGCCCTGCACACCGTGACCGTGGACGGCAGCTACGGCGCAGCAACGCTCAGTGCGGTGACGGCGTTCCAGAGTTTGTTCGGGCTGACGGCTGATGGCGTCGTCGGGCGCAGCACCTGGAATAAGCTGAAAGAGGTCGGCCTGGCGGTGGCAAACAAAATCGTGGCAGCCAATGTCGCACCCGGGCAGTTCACGGCCACGACGCGGGAGGGCAGCAGCGGGACCGCGGTGCGGGCTGTGCAGTATTACCTGCGGCGGCTGGCAGCCTATTACAGCGATGTGCCCACCGTGACTGTGGATGGAAAGTTCGGCGCAGCGACGACCCGGGCTGTCAAGGCGTGGCAGACCCGCGCCGGGCTGACCGTGGACGGCGTGGTGGGGCGGCTGACCTTCCAAAGCCTGTATGACGCCGCACTGGCATTGGACACCAGCGGGCCGGTGGTGCGCACGGTCAGCCTGCCCGCACCCGATGCGGCACTGCGCCCCGGCGATACAGGCGCGGAGGTGCTGCGGCTGAACCGGATGCTGCTGTTCTTGAGCCAGTGGATATCGGAGATCAACTTTACGGCCGGCGGCACACCGGGCAGTACCTTTGACCCCGAGCTGGAAATCGCCGTGCGCAGTGCGCAGCGGTACTTTGGGCTGGACGAGACCGGCGTTGTCACCGCCGACGATTGGGCTGTGTTCCGCCAGGCAGCGCTTGACCTGCTGGCCGCCAGCCCCGCCGGGGCCAGCCCGAAACCGGGCGGCGTATGGCCCGCCGGGGCGCTGGCGCTGGGCAGCTCCGGTCCTGCCGTTTTACAGGTGCAGCGGTGGCTCAATGTAGTGGCCTCCGTCGACCAGACCGCCGATTTTGTACCCGAGAGCGGCCAGTTTGACGCCGCGACCCAGGCCGCGCTGGAAAGCTACCAGCTGACTGCCGGACTGGAGCCGCTGGGCGTTGTGGACGCCGACACCTGGGAAAGCCTGCGCCTGGCCGCGCAGGGACTTTGCCGCGAATGTCAGGAGGGATAGGGTATGCCAAAAGTCTATGTGTACGATTCCTACGACAACAAGTTTTTCCGCTACAATTTGGGCGAGAACGACCCGATGCCGTACAGCGCCGACACGACACTGCGGGTTCGGGAGTTCCGCGGGTCCAGCAAAGCCAACGTGCTGTGGACGACGACCGCCGCCATGGAGGCGTGGAATCTGACCCGCCGCACCTACGGCAGCGGCATCCCGGTGGGTTACGCTTTCAAGCGCATCTGGGAGGGTGGCCACGGCACGACGAGCCAGCACTACGCGGGCGTGGCCTTTGACGTGGGGCAAAGTACCACCGCTGCGAACCGCCGCAAGATTTACAAGGCCGCCGCGCGGACCGGGGCGTGGGGGTATGTGGAGCCGCTTTCGATGACGCCGACCTGGGTCCATTTTGACAGGCGGTACGGCAAGCCTGCGTGCCGCAGCACCACAGCGGGCTACCCCACCCTGCGGCGCGGCAGCCGCAGCACGTATGTGTTGATCCTGCAGGACGCGCTGAACGCGCTGGGGTATTCCACCAACACACTGGACGGCATCTTCGGAAAGGCGACCGAGAACGCGCTGAAAGCCTGCCAGCGGCGGTTCAGCCTGACCGCCGACGGCGTATGCGGGTGCGCGAGCTGGCGGAAGATCGCCGAAGCGACGGTGGGCATCGGGAAAACGGCAACGGTGATTGATGCGTGAACAGAAAACGTGTTATAATGAAAACACGAACTCTATATAATAAGGAAGTGCTCCCAAATGGATATGATGGAATTTCTGCGCAGCCGCCGCACCTACCGGCGGTTTGCACAGCGGGCTGTTGCGCCCGAGATTCTGACCGAAGCCGTTGATGCGGCCCGCATTGCCAGCTGCGGCGCGAACCGCCAGACCGTGCGGTATTGTATTGTGGAAAGCCCCGCTGCCGTGGCCGCCGTGCAGCCGCTGGTGCATTGGGCCGCCTACCTGCCCCGCGAGCAAGGCACGCCGCAGCCCGACGAGCAGCCAACTGCGTATATCGCCATCTTGCAGGACGACCGTCTGCCCGGTGCGAACGATGTGGACATTGGCCTGGCGCTGGGCAGCCTGACCGCTGCCGCCTGGGCACACGGCGTTGGCAGCTGCATCATGGGGGCCATCGACCGGCCCGCGCTGACCAAGCTGCTGGGTCTGCCCGAGGGACTGCGGCTGTGCTATATGGTCGCACTGGGGTATCCGACGCATGAGAGCCACCTGGTGGAAATACAGGACGGCAGTGTGAAGTATTATCTCGATGAAAACCGCAACTACTGCGTACCGAAGCGCGGGATGGAGGAAATTTTAATTAAGACATTATAATAGTATAGCAAAACCCGCAATCCCGGTTATAACATCGAGATTGCGGGTTTGTTTTGTTGCAGGGGGCAAATCTCATATCCGCCCGTGGATGTTTATAGGGCAATACCGCATAATTCTAAGTGCCGATACGGCGAGCGAGGTGCGGCAGCTGCTAAGCCAAAAGCGCAGATAATACTTTGTGTATTATCGAGCATTT
>NZ_DBMDDV010000024.1:0-45451 GCF_057431175.1 Gemmiger sp.
ATATGAAAAATGGAGAACTATATAAATTCATTATTTTCAATAAATCACGCTTTGCAAAATGGTTTCAAGAGTATTCTCGATAAATACAAAGTGTCAAATTCCAGTTTGTGGGGGTACTCACATTTTTTCCCGCCTATAGCCCCCCCTTTAAAAACAGATGGCACCGCAAGGCAGTATGCCCCTTGCGGCGGCCAGAGGGCTGGCCGCCCTACATCCTATCCCCGAAACGTCCATACATAAACCAAAACCGGGCAGCTGCCGTAAAGATGGCAGCTGCCCGGTTCTATGATTGTATTGGTTTGGAATTTCTTTGGTTCTTTCTTTGTAAAGAAAGAACACCCGCCCTCCCCCTTACTTCGCTCTCGCCTCGTGCATCGCGTTGATGCGCTTGCGCCACAGACGCGGGGCGAAAAGGGCCAGCATCGGGTAAAGCTCCAGGCGGCCCGCCAGCATATCAAAGGCCAGCAGCAGCTTGACCGGGGCCGAGAAATCCGCAAAGCTGCCCATCGGGCCGACCATTTCCAGACCCGGGCCGACGTTGTTCAGGCAGGTCGCGACCGAGGTAAACGTCGTCACAATGTCAAATCCATCCAGCGAGACAAACAGCACCGACAGCGTCAGCATCAGCATATAAATGTTAAAGTAATTGTGTACGCCGCGCAGCGTTTTCTCGTCCAGGGGCTTGCCCTCAAAGCGCACGGTGGTGATGGCGTGGCTGTGCAGCATCTTGTTCAGGTCCTGCTTGGCAGCCTTGAAAAGGATGATAACGCGCGAAACTTTCAGGCCGCCCGCCGTCGAACCCGCGCACGCACCCACAAACGTCAGAATCACGATGACGACGCGGGAGTAGGTCGGCCAGAGGTTGAAGTCTGCCGTGGCGTAGCCGGTGGTCGTGACGATGGACGCCACCTGGAAGAACGCCGTGCGCAGCGCTGTACCGACGCTGTCATACATACTGGCAATGTTGGCCGTGATGGTCAGTGTCGAGAACGCCACGATACCCAAGTAGACGTGCATTTCCTCGGACGCAAATGCCTCTTTAAAATGACGCAGCAGCAGGAAATAATAGAGGTTGAAGTTGATGCCGAACAGCAGCATGAATACGCCGATGACGACCTCAAAATAGGGGCTGTTGTATGCGCCGACGCTCAGCGCCTTGTTGCTGAATCCGCCTGTGCCCGCCGTGCCGAAGGCGTGGATGAGTGAGTCAAACAGCGGCATACCACCCGCGCAGAGCATAATTACCTCAATGACGGTCAGCACCAGATAGATGGCATACAGAATCTTCGCACTGTCGCTCAATTTGCTGGAAATTTTCCCGCAGGTCGGGCCGGGGACCTCGGCGCGCATCAGGTGCATGGCGCGGCCGTCGGTCATGGGCAGCACGGCCATGGCGAACACCAGCACGCCCATACCGCCAATCCAGTGGGAAAAGCTGCGCCAGAACAGTGTGCCATGGCTCAGGGCCTCGACGTCGGTCAGAATCGTAGAGCCGGTCGTCGTGAAGCCGGAGACTGTCTCAAAGAGCGCATCCACAAAGGACGGTATCTCGCCGGAAATCACAAAGGGCAGCGCGCCAAAAACCGACATCAGCACCCAAACCAACGCCACGATAGCAAGGCCGTCGCGGGCGTAAATTTTTGTGTTTTTGGGCGTGCGCAGGCTCGTCACCAAGCCCAGTGCCAGCAAAATCAGCGCGGGCCACAGGAACGCGAGGATGATATTCCACTCGCCATAGATGGCGGCACACCCCATGGGAAAGAGCATGAGCACCGCTTCAATTAAGAAGATGCGCCCCAGCACAAACCCTACCATTTTATAGTTCATGGCTGTGCCCTCACTTTACCACAATATCGCGCAGCGAGTGCAGCGTCGTGTCGGTGGTGACGATGACCACGTCGTCGCCCTCCTGAAGGGCGTCGTTGCCGGAGGGAATAACCGGCTGGCCATTGCGGCGCACGATGCCCGCCACCAGCAGGCCCTTGCGCAGGATCAAATCTTTCAACGGTACACCGATGAAAGGCAGGCCCGGCGCAACGTTAAATTCCAGCGCCTCGACCCGGCCGCCCACCAGGCTGTGCAGCGTCTTGATGTTCTCGGACTCAAAGCTGTTCTGCATGGCGCGGACGTACATAGCGATGGCCTCCGACGTGACGGACGCCGTGGAAACAACGCTGTCCACCATGCCCTTGGCGGTCGCCAGCTCGGCAAAGGAGTTGCGGTTGATCTTGGCCACAACCTTGCAGGAGTTCATCTGGGAGGCGTACATGGCCAGGATGATATTCGTCTCGTCCAAGCCGGTCAGCGCCACAAAGGCGTCCATGTCGGTGATGCGTTCCTCGCTCAGCAGCTCGGCGTCGGCACCATCGCCGTGGATGACCAGCACACCGGGGAATTTTTCGCTCATCTCCTGGCAGCGAGCGGCGTTGCTGTCAATAACGGTCACGCGCTTCTGGATGTCCTGCAATTCCTTGACGAGGTAGTAGGTCATCCGGCTTGCGCCGACGATCATCACGTTGTTGGCCTTTGCTTTGAAGAGGTTCAGCTTGCGGAAGAAGGATTCCAGGTCGCGGGCCGAGGCCGTCAGGTAAATCTTATCCCCCGCCTGCAAGGTGGTCGAGCCGGTGGGGATGATGGTTTCGCTGCCGCGGGCGACAGCGCAGATCAGAATTTTTACACGGATGTTGCGGTAGAGATCGGCCAGCTGCAGGCCCACCAGCGGGTTGTTGTCGGCCAGGCGGTACTCAATCAACTCGAACCGCTGGCGGCAGAACTGCTCGCGCTTGATGGCCGTGGGAAAGCGCAGCACGCGGGCGATTTCCCGCGCGGTGGCCTTCTCCGGGTTGACGACCATCGACAGGCCCAGTTCGTCGCGCATAAAGTGCAGCTGCTTTTCGTACTCTGGGTTGCGGATACGCGCGATGGTGTGCTGGGTGCCCAGTTTTTTGGCGACCAGGCAGGCCAGAATGTTGATCTCGTCGCTGGACGTGGTGGCGATAAGCAGGTCTGCGCCATCCTCGAAGGCTTCCTTCTGGACCTCATAGCAGCCGCCGTTGCCGGGCACTCCGCGCACATCATAGATGTTTACGATATCCTCGATCAGTTCAGGATTCTGGTCGATGACAACGATATCGTTGTTTTCCGCCGTAAGCTGGGCGGTCAGGGCACGGCCGACTTTGCCGAGGCCGACGACCACGATTCTCATACGAACGCTCCATTTCTTTTATTGCAAGGGTAGTGCATTATAAAGCCTATTATAGCAAAGCAGGCGGAAAAAGCAATAGGACATTTTCACGGATTGTACAAGGTTTTTTAAAAAAAATCGCAATTTTGTACCGCACAGGGCAGATTTTGCGTTGACAAACGGCGATTTACCTGCTATAATTAGATGCTGTGTGAAATCACACGGTTATCCTTGTCTTTTCCGTTAAAAGAGAAGGCCTAATGTCCAAAAGGAGGTGCACAGAATATGGCTAAGTACGAAACCATGATGGTTACCACCGCGAACCTCGACGAAGAGGCTTCCAACGCTCTGATCAACAAGTTCAAGAACCTGATCGCAGCGAATGGTACGATCGATTCTGTTGATGATTGGGGCAAGAAGCGTCTTGCTTACCCCATCAACGATGAGACCGAGGGTGTGTACACGGTGATCAGCTTCACCAGCGAGCCCGATTTCCCGGCTGAGCTGGATCGCGTTTTCAAGATCACTGAGGGCGTTCTTCGCAGCATGACTCTTGCTGTTGAGGAGTAAGGAGTAAACCGAAATGCTGAATGTTGTTGCAATCATGGGCCGCCTTGCGCGTGACCCGGAGCTTCGCCAGACTACGACCGGCAAAAGCGTTGCCTCGTTCCGTATCGCTTGCGACCGCGGACGCCGCGATGCCAACGGCCAGAGCCAGGCGGACTGGATCGACGTTGTCGCATGGGATCGCCAGGCAGAGTTTGTCTGCAAGTATTTCCAGAAGGGTTCTTTGATCGTGGTCGATGGTCGTTTGCAGACCCGCACCTATCAGGATAAGAACACCGGCGCCAATCGCACGGCTGTTGAGGTCGTGGCAAACAACATCAACTTTGCCGGTCCGAAATCCTCGAGCCCCGCATCCAACGGTGACGCCGGTTACGGCGCCCCCATGGCAGCCCCCGCACCCCGCCCCGCCGTGCAGGCCGCACCTGCGCCGAGCTATTCTGCCGGCAGCAATGACGACTTTGCACTGATCGAGGATGAGGGCGACCTGCCGTTCTAACAATCGAAAGTATCATTCTAACAAGGAGGTTTCCACAATGGCTATGGATCGTTCTTCTCGTCCGATGCATCGTGGCCGCAAGAAGGTTTGCTCCTTCTGCGTTGACCGCGTCGAGCACATCGATTACAAGGATCTGCCCCGCCTGCGCAAGTACGTGAGCGAGCGCGCTAAGATCATTCCCCGCCGTGTGACCGGTACCTGCGCTTTCCATCAGCGTGAGCTGACGGTTGCCATCAAGCGTGCCCGCTACATGGCTCTGATGCCCTACGTCAGCGACTAATTCGCCGCGTCGGCATTGCCAAAATGCACTGAAAAAGAGCAGCCTCGCAAGAGACTGCTCTTTTTTGTTTTGCTCGCCTTCCCCCTTGGGGCTGCGCCCGCAGGCGCGTGTCGGAGCGCAACCGCCGAAGGCGGCTCTTAGCGCGTAGACTGAAAGGCGGCCCCGCAGGGCCGGATGAGGGGCGGCGTTCCTGTGGTCACCCATTAGCGGGGTATCACGGAGAACCTGCCCCTCATCAGTCACCTTCGGTGACAGCTTCCCCCTCGGGGGAAGCCTCATTGTTTTCCTGGCCCCCGCCGGTCTGCGCCACCAGCGTGTCATCCCGCTCACCGGCGATGCTGACAATGACCGTGACATTCTCGGTGTTGATCTTCGTCCCGGCCAGGTAATCCGTCTTGGCCACACACCCGGCCGCCATCGTGCCGTCGTTGTCCACCATGACCATCTTGTACTGGATGCCCAGGGCGTCCAGCTTTTTGCTGGCATTAGCCTGGGTGAAGCCGATGATGTCCGGCATCTCCACTAAGTTCGGGCCGCTGCTGACCGTGATTTGAATGATTTGGTCGTCCATCAGCTTTTCCGTGCCCGCGGGCGGATCCTGGCTGATGACAACGCCCTGGGCCACTGTGTCCGAGCTTTGTTCTACCATGACGATGCGGTAGCCGTCGTAGGCGGTGTTACCCTTGATATCGGTCGCGTACCGCAGGCCAACGAGGTTCGGCACCGTCGCTTTTTCGGTGCTGCTCTCTCCTGCTACCGTGGACGTCACCGTCTGCGGGGTGGATGTTGGCGTCGTGCCGTCCTTGCTGCCGCCCAGCAGGCTCCAGAGCAGCAGTACCACCAGCACAAAGATAACCACCAGCGACACACCCATAATTTTGCGGGTGCTGATCTGGTTGTCACCGCGCTCAAACATTGCGTTGGCAACGTTCGGGTCAGTCAGGGCGCTCATCAATTCGGGCACGGTCTGCATACGCTTGGCCGGATCCAACCGCATGGCGCAGGCCAGCACCTGGGAAAACCAGGTCGGCACGCCCGCTTCCAGGCTGTGGGCGGATTCCAGGCTGTCCCGCACGCGGCGCTGGGGCGCGGCCACCGGCGTTTGCCCTGTGACCATCTTGTAGCAGACCGCCGCCAGGGCGTACACGTCTGTGTAGCGGCCGCTGAACTCGGCGGCGGAGTACTGTTCCGGCGCGGCGTAGCCGGGGTAAAGCTGGCTTTTCAGCTCGCTGCCGCCGGTGCGCAGCGCCAGCGTGCCGTAGCCGGTCAGCCGGGCCGTACCGTCGATGGGCAGCAGGATATTGTCCGGGCAGATGCCGCGGTGAATCAGGCCCGAGCGGTGCAGCTGGGCCACGCCCTCCATGATGGGCTGCAAAAGCGTCCGCGCCTCGGCGGGGGTCAGCGTGCGGCTGCGCAGGTGCAGGTAGTGGGACAGGGTCATGCCTTTCTCGCTTTCCTCCACAGCGTAGACCGTGTTGTTTTCCTCCATGACGTCCAAAATCGTGGACAGGCCGGTGGCGGGGGTCAGGTTTTTCAGATCATCGTACAGGTCCTTGAAGTCCATGCGGCTGGTCTTGAACAGGACCTCTTTTTCCTCTTTGGGCATCAGGGCACCGGCGGCGCTGCGGCCATTGCAGAGCGTGACCGGGAAATATTCCTTGATGAGAACAAAACGTTTTTCGTCGTTCAGCACGCCGCGGTAGGCCAGGCCGTCACCGTCGGCGCTCAGGTACGCGCCCACGGTGTACTTGCCGCCCAGCTGGGTGCCAAAGGGCAGTGCACCCTCGGGGTTGCGGTTTTCTAATGTGCGGCCGCAGTGGGGGCAGTCGCCGTGGTAGCCGTCGTCCAGCGGCTGCAGGCAGTGCGGGCAAAGGAGTTTGGGCATAGTAACGCTCCTTTTCAATTAAAAATATGCTTGTAGGGGCCGGGCATGCCCGGCCCTGAACTTTGCGGCAGCCCGAAAGCCTCGGGTCATTTCTACGCTGCGGGCCGGGCACGCCCGGCCCCTACCGTTCTGCCGTACAAAAAAAGAGAGCAAAAGTTGCCCTTCACTCTCTTTTTGCATTCTGTGGTTTAGCGGTCGAGGTCTTCCTCGTTCTCCAGGGTGTGCCAGGCGTTCTGGACATCGTCATCGTCGTCCAGGGCATCCAGCAGCTTGCCCATCTGGACCAGCTGGTCGGGGTCGGTCAGCGTGGTGGTGGTGGAAGGCACCTGTGCCACGTCGGCGGAGATGAACTTGTAGCCCTTCTTCTCCAGCGCGTCGCAGACAGCGGTGAAGTTCTCGGGGCTGGTGGTGACCTCGGCGGCATCCTCGCCTGCATCGAAATCGTCAGCACCAGCGTCCAGCGCGTCCATCATCAGCTCATCGGGGTCCTTGTCCTCCAGGTCAACGACGATGACGCCCTTCTGGGTGAACATGAAGCCGACACAGCCCATCTGGCCCAGGTTGCCGCCGAACTTATCAAAGTAGTGGCGCATGTTGGCAGCCGTGCGGTTGCGGTTATCGGTCAGGGTCTCGACCATGACGGCGATGCCGCCGGGGCCGTAGCCCTCGTAGGTGATTGCTTCGTACTCGGTCTTGTCGCCGCCCTCGGCGCGCTTGATGATGCGCTGGATGTTGTCGTTGGGCACGCTGTTGGCCTTGGCCTTGGCGATCAGGGCAGCCAGCTTGGAGTTGGAAGCAGGGTTGCCGCCGCCCTCCTTAACGGCAACGGCGATCTCACGGCCGATCTTGGTGAAAACCTTGGCGCGGGCGCCGTCGGTCTTTTCCTTTTTACGTTTGATGTTATTCCATTTGCTATGTCCGGACATGGAAAAATCCCCCTAATTTGTATTCACACAGGCAACGGCGTTGCAGCCGATAATTACCAGTAAATTATTATAGCACAACAGGTCGTGCTTTTCAAGAGGGGCCGCAGCGGATTATTGCAGATTCCGCAGACCCTTTGGATAATGATTTTTGATGCGGCCGCCGCTGACCTTGCCGCCGCCCAGCGGAAAACCGTCCACCAGCACGGCGCACCAGCCGTTTTGCGCGGTGGCGGCGTCGATCTCCTCGCCCCGCAGCCAGGCGGCGGTGCGCGGATCGGCCAGGGTCAGCTCCTCGCGGTTCGTACACTGGGTACCATAGGCCATGAACAGCGCGTGGGCGGGCTGGAACCGCTTTTTCAGCACGCTGCCCACCAGCACGCCGCCGCGCACCACGCGCAGCTTGGCGGTGTTCAGCCCCTCGCTGCCCGGTGCGGGCAGCAGCAGCCACTCCCCCGCCCCTGCCAGCGGGCGGGATGCCAGCGCCGGGAAGTAGGTCTTGGCAAAGTCGAGCCATTCCGCCGGAGCTTTCAGCGCCTTGGGCGGCTTGACTTTCGGCGGGGCGGGCGCTTCAGCGGCGGCGGCTTTTTGCAGCTTCGCCATAAAATGCCCCTCGCCGCCGTCGGCAGGCCAGATGCGGCGGGTATATTCGGCGTGGAAGTCCGGGTGGTCCGGGGCGCGGTTGCCCTCGCCCGGGCGGCCAAAACCGCAGGCCGACAGGTCACAGAGGGTGAACTCGGGGTGCTTTGCAAGAAAGTTTGCAATCTGCCCTTCATCCTCATCCGGGGCAAACGTGCAGGTCGAATAGACCAATACACCGCCCGGGGCCAGCAGGGCCGCCGCATTTTCGAGAATTTCCGCGCCCAACTCGGCGCAGTGGGCCACAAGGCCGTCATTGTGCTGAGCTGTGGCGGCGGCCTCCTTGCGGAACATCCCCTCGCCCGAGCAGGGCGCATCGACGAGCACCCGGTCAAACCGGCCGGGCATGGCGGCGGCCAGGCGGGCCGTGTCCTCGTTGGTAATGATGGCGTTCGCCACACCCATCCGCTCCAAATTCTGGCGCAGAATTTCCGCGCGGGCCGCGACAAATTCATTTGCCAGCAGCAGGCCCCGGCCCTGCAAAGCCGCTGCCAGCTGGCTTGTCTTGCCGCCGGGCGCGGCGCAGAGGTCGGCCACCCGCATACCGGGCTGCACATCCAGCAGCGCTGCCGGGGCGGACGCGCTGGGTTCCTGGGCGTAGAGCACACCTGCATGGTGCCAGGGGTGGCGGCCCGGGCGGAAGTCTGGTGCCGTCGTAAAGGCGGCGGGACAGAATTTCGACGGTTCTGCAACAAAATCCATATGTTTGGCAAACCAATCCGGCGTGCAGCGCAGCGCGTTGACCGTGACACCTCGGGCGGGCTGCGGCGTGGCGTAGGCATACAGCTCGTCAAAGCGGTCGCCCAAGAGCGCACGCTCCCGCGCGGTGAAATCCTGTGGAAATTCCATGACCGTTCCCCCTGCATAAAAAAGCCATGGGCGGGCAAACTACCCTTGCAGTCCAAAAACGACTGTATATCGTTTTCTTACCTGCGAAAGGAGAATACCACCTATGGCAAAGAATCAGACTAACAATTCGACCAACCGCACGAGCGACAGCACCCAGAAAACGACGAACCGCACCCAGCAGAAAACCACTAACCGCAGCACCAACACCACCAACACCACCAACAGCAAGAACTGCAAGTGATGCAGGGCGGCGTTCCTGCTGCACCCCATTACCGGGCAATTGCGGGAAACGCGCCCCTCATCCGGCCTTCGGCCACCTTCCCCCTAGGGGGGAAGGCTTTTTTGTTTTACTCCGGCTTATACCCTTCCCACAGGGCATTGAAAAGCTCTTCGATGCGGTCATTCTTTCCTTGCAGGTACAGCCAGCCCAGCAGACATTCAAAGCCGGTGGAGGCGCGGTACTCCTGCACGGTGGCGTGCTTGGCCACCGTGGCCTTGCTGGCGTTTTTGCCGCGCCGCAGCACAGCGGCCTCGGCGTCGGTCAGCATCGGCTCGATGATGTCCAGCTCCAAATTCTGCGCGTGGGCGCTGACGTAGTGGGTCGCGACCGTGTGCAGGCGGTTGGGTTGCAGCCGGGTCGTGCCCACCAGGCGGGCGCGAACCAGCAGTTCCAGCACGGCGTCGCCCACAAAGGCCAGCGCCAGCGGCGACATTTCGTGAATGTCGACTTCCGATTTTTGTGTAAACAACATAGTTTTCACTGCTTAGTACAGGTAATCAAACTCGTACTCACCGATCTTGATGGTGTCGTCCTCTTCCACGTCCTGCGCGACCAGCTCGTCCAGAATGCCGGAATCACCCAGCTGCGTCTGGAAATACTGCAGGCTCTCGTAGTCCTCGACGTTGGTACCGGCCAGAATGCGCTCCAGCCACGGCGCATCGACGGTGAACTCGTGCTCGCCGGTGCGGGTGACGGTGAAGGGCCGCGTGGGCTGGGCGTTCTTGTCGGGGCGCTTATACTCGGCCTCGTAGACCTTGACCGGAGGCAGATCCTTCAGGCGGTTGTAGACCAGCGCGGGCAGGCCGTCCACCCCCTGCCGCGTTGCGGCGGAGATGGGCAGGAAGGTCAGACCCTTGGCCTCGATATACTGCTTGAACTCCTCGACCTGCTCGGGGGTGGCGATATCGCACTTGTTGCCCAGCACGATCTGCGGGCGGTCGGCCAGCTCGGCGCTGAACCCGGCCAGCTCGTGGTTGATCTGCTCAAAGTCAGCCTTGGGGTCACGGCCCTCGCAGCCGGAAACGTCCACGACGTGCAGCAGCAGGCGGCAGCGCTCAACATGGCGCAGGAAATCATGGCCCAGACCGACGCCGTCCGCCGCACCCTCGATCAGGCCCGGGATATCGGCGCAGACAAAGCTCTGCTCGGGGCCGACGCGGACAACGCCCAGCACCGGGGTCAGCGTCGTAAAGTGGTAGTTCGCGATCTTGGGGCGCGCGGCAGAAATAATGCTGATGAGCGTCGATTTGCCGACGTTCGGGAAACCGATCAGGCCGACGTCCGCGATGACCTTCAATTCCAGCTTGAGGTGCATATCCTCGCCGGGCAGGCCGGGCTTGGCGAACTTGGGGATCTGGCGGGTCGGGGTGGCAAAGTGGCTGTTGCCCCAGCCGCCGCGGCCACCCTTGGCCACGACCACCGGTTCGGATCCGGTCAGGTCAGCCACGACAAGGTCGGTCTCGGCCTCCTTCAGCACAGTACCGCGGGGCACGCGGATGACCAGGTCGTCGCCGTCGGCACCGCTCATGCGCTTAGCGCGGCCATTCTCGCCGTCGGGCGCGGTGTACTTGCGCTTATAGCGGAAGTCCATCAGGGTGGACAGGTTGTCGTCCGCCACAAAGATGATATCACCGCCGCGGCCGCCATCGCCGCCGTCCGGGCCGCCCGCCGCCACAAATTTTTCGCGGTGGAACGTCACCGCACCGTCGCCGCCCTTGCCGGCGTGCAGCCAGATCGTGGCGGTATCAATAAAATTACTGGTTGCCATAAAATACCTCTTTACTACAAAAAACGAGCGAGCCGCGAAGGCCCGCCCGTACCGGTTCTTTTACTGCTTGACCGTGCAGCGCTTGCGGTCACGGCCCATGCGCTCAAAGTGAACGCGGCCATCGACCAGAGCGAACAGGGTGTCATCGCTGCCGATGCCGACGCCCTCACCCGGATGGATATGGGTGCCGCGCTGACGGACCAGGATGTTGCCGGCCAGAACGAACTGACCGTCGCCGCGCTTGACGCCGAGGCGCTTGGACTCGGAATCACGACCGTTCTTGGTAGAACCTACGCCTTTTTTATGTGCCATTGTGATTTACCTCCTTAGCCGTTGATCGCGGTGATTTCCACCTTGGTGTAGGGCTGACGATGACCCTTGCGGACCATGCTGCCCTTCTTGGGACGATAGGTCAGGATGTTGAGCTTCTTGCCCTTGCCGGTCTTGACGACCTTGGCAACAACGGAAGCGCCCTCAACAACGGGAGCGCCAACCTTGACAGAGCCCTCCTCGCCAACGGCGAGAACCTGATCGAAGGTGACTTCGCTGTTGTCCTCAGCGTTCAGCTTCTCGACGTAGACGACGTCGCCGACCTTAACGCTGTACTGCTTGCCACCGGTTTTGATAACTGCGTACATAGTGGATAACCTCTTTCAATAAGTCTCGCTGGTTCGTAGGGCGGCATACCGATAAAAGCACACACTTACAGAGCCCATACCATGCGGCTCTAGTATTCTATCATAGAACTGCACAGCTTGTCAAGGGGTTTTCGGGCGTGGGAAGGTTAAAATTTCAGAATTTCTTTTGCCTTCCCCCCTGGGGGGGAAGGTGGCCCCGCAGGGCCGGATGAGGGGCAAGTCTGCGGTTGTATCCCATCAGTGGGCTGCAATGGCAAGGTTACCCCTCATCAGTCCGCTTCGCGGACAGCTTCCCCCAAGGGGGGGGAGCCTTTACATGGCCTGCCGCTTTGCGGCCTCCACTGTGTTCAGCATCAGCATGGCGCGGGTCATGGGGCCGACACCGCCGGGCACGGGGGTGATGTAGGCGGCCTTCTCGGCGGCTTCTTCAAAGTTCACGTCGCCGTGCAGCTTGCCATCCGCACCACGGTTGATGCCGACATCGATGACCACCGCACCGGGCTTGACCATATCGCCGGTCACAAAGCCCTCGCGGCCCACGGCGGCCACCAAAATATCCGCAGCGGCGCAGACCTCTTTGAGGTTTTTGGTCTTAGAGTGACAGATGGTCACGGTCGCGTTCTTCGCCAGCAGCAGCAGCGCCGCAGGCTTGCCCACGATGTTGGAGCGGCCGATGACCACAGCGTTTTTGCCGCCGATATCGATGCCGGTGGACTCGATCATGCGGATGCAGCCCGCCGGGGTGCAGGGCAGGTAGCACGGCTCGCCGATCTGCATACGGCCCACGTTGACCGGCGAAAAGCCATCCACATCCTTCTCCGGCGGGATGGCGTCAATAACGGCTTTCTCGTCGATCTGCGCAGGCAGCGGCAGCTGGACAAGGATGCCGTGTACGGCGGGGTCGGCGGCCAGCTTTTTTACCTCGGCCAGCAGGGTTTCCTGGGTCGTATCAGCGGGCAGGTTGATGGAACAGCTCTCGATGCCGCACTGGGCGCAGTCGTTGATCTTGCCGCGCACGTACACCTGGCTGGCGGGGTTTTCCCCCACCAGAAGGACCGCCAGACAGGGGTTGATACCCTGGGCTTTCAGTTCCTTGACCTTCTCTGCGGCTTCTGCCTTGGTGGCCGCGGCCAGCGCCTTGCCGTCGATGATAGTTGCTCCCATAATAGTTCCCTCTTTCAAATGTATTTTTTGTCCGCCGGGGCGGGCAAAACGGTGTCGGGTCTTACACCAGCGGCACCTATCGCCGTGCCGCAGAAGCGTCTGTTTATTCCTTCGGTTCTTCGATCTCTTCGATCTCGACCTCGTTCAGGTCCAGCGCGTCCAGCCGCTCGTTCATGGCGTCGGTCGCCTTGACAAACTCGGCGTGGGGCGCATTCGCAGGCAACGTATCCGGCGCGAAGCGGTCTCTTGCCTCGGCCTGCTTTTTGATATCCTTCACGGCCAGCGTGACGGTCAGCTCCCTGCCCTTGGCGCTGCGCAGACCGATGACCATAAGCATCGCCGCCACGATGACCGAGCCGATGGCCACCAGCTGGCTGGCCCGCAGGCCGGTATTGCCGATGAGCAGCGAGTCGGTGCGCAGGCCCTCGATCCAGGCGCGGCCCAAGCCGTACCAGATGATGTAGCTTAAGAAAATCTGGCCGTTGAAACGACGCTTTTTGAAAAAGTGGGACAGTACCAGAAACCCCAGCAGGCACCAGATGCTCTCATACAAAAACGTCGGGTGTACCGGTGCGGTGGGATCCACCGTAACACCTGCCTGCAGCGTGACCTGCACGGATTTGAGATACGCCTCGGTACCTTCGCTGTACATGCCCCAGGGCAGCGTCGTGTTCGTGCCGAAGGCCTCCTGATTGACAAAGTTGCCCCAGCGGCCAATGCCCTGCCCAATCAAAAAGCCCAGCGAAACGAGGTCAAACAACGGCAGCAGCGGCACCTTGCGCCATTTGGCGGCCAGGCCGCCGAACACAAACGCACCGATGACCGCTCCGTAGATGGCGATGCCGCCCTTGCGGATATCCACCATCTCCCACAGGCTTTGATACTCAAAAGGTGCCATAGCCACGTAATAAATGCGGGCACAGACAATGGACATGACCGCGCCGATGGCCACAACGTCCACCAGCCGGTCCGAGTCGATGCCGTAGTCCACGGCGTTGCGGAAGGCGTAGAGCATCGCCAGCAGCATACCTGCCGCGATGATGACGCCGTACCAATAAATGTTGAACCCGCCGATGGCCAGCGCCACCCGGTTCACGGTCAGGTCAAGGCCCAACCCGGGAAATTGCACATGATAGACCATTTTATACTTATCCTCGTTATTTTTCTGCCGGATCGATCTGCACGTAAGCACGGTTTTCTTCCCGCAGGGCTGTCTGCATCAAGGCATTGGCATCCTCGGCGGTCAGCTCGGCCAGCGCGGCGATCTCATCGGCCAGCGTACGGCCCTTCAGGCAGGCAGCGGCCGCTTCCTCGGCGGCATCGTCCACGGCTTCCACGTCGCCCAACAGCTCGCCGTACATCTGGTTTTTCACCAGCATAAAGACCTCGTGGTCCACACCCTCGCGGCGCATCCGCTCGATTTCCTCTTGCAGCAGATCCACGACCTGGCGCGGGGTGTCGCTCTCGCCGGTAAAGGCCACGGCGCAGGCGCCGCGCACCGCGATAAAGTCACCGGAGAACTCGGGGTTGACCAGCGCTTCATCATACAGGCGGCGGTAGAGCTTCGTCAAGCCGCCGACAACCAGATCGCCCAGCATATCCAGCAGCAGTTCCCGCTTCAAATCGCCCGGGGCCAGCGGCTCCTCACGGTAGGCCACGCCGAAGCAGGGCTTCGTGACCGGCATTGTGAAAAGCGCCTCTTTGTGGGGCAGCGGGCCGTCCTGGGCGGGAATGTCCCACTCGACCTCGTGCGGGGCGCGGGCACGGTAGAGGCCGTTGCGCTTGCAGGCGTCAACAGCCTGGGCCAGCGTGATTTTGCCCGCGACGCTCAGCACCATGTTGGACGGCGCGTAGAACGCCTTGGTGCAGTTGTAGAGCATCTGGGGCGTCAACTCGGCAATGCTCTCCACCGTGCCGGCGATATCGTCCCGCAGCGGGTGGTCGGCGTACAGGCAGCGGAACAGTGCGTTCAGCAGCCGCCAGTCGGGGCTGTCGTCGTACATCTTGATTTCCTGGCCGATGATGCCCTGCTCTTTTTCAATCGTGGCTTTCGTGAACCACGGCTTGCCCACCATGCCAAGCAGGATATCGAGGTTTTCATTGATTTTCTGGGTCGCCGAGAAGAGGTAGCAGGTGCGGTCATAGCTGGTAAAGGCGTTGGCCGACGCGCCGGTCTTGGCGTAGAAGGTGAAGGAGTCGCCCTTGGGCGTCTCGCACATTTTGTGCTCAAGGAAGTGCGCCGTACCGGCGGGCAGCGTGACCTGCTTGCCATCCAGCTTAAACGCGCGGTGAATCGAGCCAAAGCCTGTTGCATAGATGGCATGGACGCTGCTGTACCCGGGCATCGTGCGGCAGAGCACGGTCAGGCCGCTGGGCAGCACAACGCTCTCACAGTTGACGGCGGCAGCGGCGCGGGCCTGGGCGGCGGCAAAGTTTTTGTGGTCGTTATTCAACATCTTCACTGCCCCCTTTCCCCTGGGTACCCGGCTGGGCGGTCACGGCGTAGCAGACGGAATAGCTGTAACTTTGCAGCGTCTGGCGCACCTCGTCCAGCGTCACGGCGCTGGTCAGAACCTTGCCGTACTCGGGCGGGTAGAGCGGTTCGCCGCGGGTGATCTGGCCATAGTACCAGTTTTCCAGCGCGGCCAGGCTGTCGCCCAGGGCGTCCATGCTGGAAAGCAGGCCGCGGCAGCAGTCGTCCACTTCCTCCTGGGTGATGGGGCCGTTTTTCAGCCCCTCCAACTCGGCAATGATGGCGGCCTCGGCCTGCTGCTCCTTGCCCGGCTCAACACCGGAGTCGATCATCATAACGCCGGTGGCCCGCTGGGCGGCGCTGCCGCAGTAGTAGCACAGGGACTGCTTCTCGCGCACGTTGCGGAACAGGCGGCTGGTGGCGGAGCCGCCCAGCACGCTCATCGCCACGCGCAGGATGCTGACGCTGGGCGGGTTGGGGTGTTCCTCGCCGGTGGTAAACAGCATACACAGCTTGGCCTGGGTCAGGCCGGGGACTTCCTCTTTAAAATGGCGCAGCGGCGTGGCGGGCATGGCGATGGGCGCAGCGAAGGGGTGTGGGTCGCGGCGGATGCCATCCAGCTTTTTCAGCAGCATATCGGCCACGCGATCCTCGTCCACGCCCTGCACCATCACGTCAATGTACGCGGTGGAGAGGATGCGGTCATACTCGGCCTTGAGGCTTTGCGGCGTGACGTTGACCAACTCACCGGGGTAGCCGCCCAGCTCGATGCCCGCAGCGGTGTCGCCGTAGAACTTGCGGCGGGCCTGCCGCACGCAGTAGAGCCGCTTTGAGTTGAACTCAGCTTCCAAGCGGCGGGCCTGGGTTTCGGTCTCGATGCGCACGGCCTCGGGGTCGAACGCGCCGTCCACAAGGTAGGGGTCAAAGATCGTGCCGAACACGATATCCGCGTAGGCGTCGGTCAGGTTCTCCCCCGCCAGGGCGTAGGCGTCCTTGATGCCGCAGATATCGGCGGACAGCACGCGGTCGGTGCCCGCGCTGGCAAGGTCGACGCCCAAATCAGCGCCGTACAGTTCGGCCAAACGGCGGGACAGGGCGGTCATATCGGGGCAGGCCGCATAGCCGCGCTCCAGCACAAGGGCCAGCACGGCGGCATCGGTGGCGGACTCCCGCCGGGCCGGAAAACGCAGATGCAGCGTGATACGGCAGCGGTTAAATTTCGCAGCGTCCAGCGTCGTGATACAGACACCGGGCGCGAGTTGTTTACGTTCCAAATCGCTTTTCCTTTCAAACATCAATAGATATTGGTATTATACCGCTTTAACGGCATAAAGTAAACAAAAAACTTGCAACAGATACTATATATTGTTTATAATAGAGATTATGAAAGCCCTCTGGCCGCCGCGGCGGGGTGAGGGCACCCCGCCCTGCGCCCCCATGAAAAGGGGCATCCACCGTACACTTGCGGGCCGGGCATGCCCGGCCCCTACAAATCAATTTTATATAGAGAGGTCATTTCTATGGATTGTTTCGCCCTGAAAGGCACCTTTATAGACACCCCCACCCCCGACGCACTGCGCGTGCGCGAGGGCTATCTGCTGTGCGAGAACGGCCTGTGCGCCGGGTTCAGCCGCACCGCGCCCGCCGGGGTGGAAATCCTTGACTACACCGGCCGCATCATCACGCCGGGCCTGGTCGACCTGCACCTGCACGCGCCGCAGTACAGCTATTGCGGCACGGCCATGGATCTGGAACTGCTGGACTGGCTGCAGCAGTACACCTACCCCGAGGAAGCCCACTACGCCGACCCAAAGTACGCCAAGCTGGGCTACTCCTACTTTGTGCGCGATTTGAAAAACAGTGCCACGACCCGCGCGTGCATCTTTGCCACGCTGCACACCAACGCCACACTGGAACTGATGCACCAGCTGAAAGACGCGGGCCTGTCGGCCTTTGTTGGCAAGCTGGCCATGGACCGCAACAGCCCCGACACCTACCGTGAGCCGAGCGCAGCCGCGGGCCTGGCCGAAACGCGCCGCTGGCTGGACACCTGCCGCACCGAAGGCAGCCTGCACGCAGGCCCGGTGCGCCCGATGCTGACCCCGCGCTTCACCCCCAGCACCGGCGACGAATACATGAAGGGCCTGGGCGAGCTGGCCGCCGAATATAACGTACCTGCGCAAAGTCATCTCTCTGAGAACCCGGGCGAGATCGCATGGGTGGCCGAGCTTTGCCCCGACACAAAATTCTACGGCGAGAGTTACAGCCGGTTTGGCCTGTTCGGCAACGACGTGCCCACCGTGATGGCCCACTGCATCTACTCCCCCGACGCCGAGGCCGCGCTGATGAAGCGCAACCGTGTCATGATCGCCCACTGCCCCACCAGCAACGAGAACGTGATTGCGGGTATTGCCCCCGCCGCCAAGTACCTGCACGGCGGCTGGCGCATCGGCCTGGGCAGCGACGTGGCGGGCGGCCACACGCTGGACCTCTTCGCCGTGATGGCAGCGGCCGTGCAGGTCAGCAAGCTGCGCTGGCGGTACATCGACCAGAGCGAGAAACCGCTGACCATGACCGAGGCGCTGTATATGGCGACTGTGGGCGGCGGTGACTTCTGGGCCGATTTTGGCGAGAACGTCGGCCTGTTTGAGGACGGCTACACCTTTGACGCGCTGGTTTTGGACGACTCCGCGCTGAAAAATATGCGCACCTTCACCCCCGCCGAGCGCCTGGAGCGCTACGCCTACCTGGGCAGGGGTGCGCTGACCGCAAAGTTTGCGCAGGGCAAAAAGCTGCTGTAAACCTTTATACAACACCAACGGCCCCCATGCACCGCACTGTGCATGGGGGCCGACCCAATCCCTCTATATTGCTGAAAAAACTTAGTTGATGAATGCGTCGTGGATGGCGGCGACGGCCTTGTCGGCGTCGGCTTCATCGATGATGACGCTGATCTTGATTTCGCTGGTGGAAATCATCTTGATGTTGATATTCTGGTTGAACAACGCCTCAAACATCGTGGAGGCCACGCCGGAGTGGCTCTGCATACCAGCGCCGACGATGGAGACCTTCGCGCAGGTCTTGTCGACGGTGATGTCGCCGCCGCCGATGCGGCTGGTGGCGTTTTTCAGCGCAGACACAGCGTTTTCGGCGTCACCCAGGGGCACGGTAAAGCTCATATCCTTCTTGCCGTCGCGGCCGGTGGTCTGCAGAATGATATCCACGTTGATGTTCTTCTGGGCCAGCAGGCTGAAAATCTTAAACGACATACCGGGCACATCCGGCACATCCTTGACGGTCAAAACGGCGACGTCGGTGTCCTTTGCAACACCCTTGATGAGCATACCTTCCACTTTGGTTTCCTCCTTAACGATGGTGCCGGGCACCGGATTGATGCTGGAAATAACTTCCAGCTCGACATTGTACTTTTTGGCCAGCTCGACACTGCGGTTGTTCAGCACCTGTGCGCCCAGGGACGCCAACTCGAGCATTTCGTCAAACGTGATCTCTTTCAGCTTGGTGGCCTTGGGGATCTTGCGCGGGTCGGCGGTGTAGACACCTTCGACGTCGGTGAAGATCTGGCAGCGGTCTGCATGCAGGGCAGCCGCCAGTGCCACGGCAGAGGTATCGCTGCCGCCGCGGCCCAGGGTCGTGATATCGTCAGAGCGGTTCAAGCCCTGGAA
This sequence comes from Gemmiger sp., assembly GCF_057431175.1. Taxonomy (NCBI): domain Bacteria; kingdom Bacillati; phylum Bacillota; class Clostridia; order Eubacteriales; family Oscillospiraceae; genus Gemmiger; species Gemmiger sp. The sequence continues at coordinate 18,830 of NZ_DBMDDV010000024.1, forward strand.
GCCCGCCACGACGACGACGCGGTTGCGGGCAAGCTCACTCTCGACACGCTCGGTGTCCAGCCGCTTGATGCGGGCCTTGGAGTAGGCGCGGTCGGTGTTGAAGCCCGCCTGCCAGCCGGTCAGGCTGATGGCGGAGACGCCAAGTTCCTGCAAGGCCATCGTCAGCAGGGAAATCGAAATTTCCTCGCCTGCGGCCAGCAGCATATCCATCTCGCGGTGGGACGGGTCGGACGTAATTTCCGCCGCCTTGGTGATCAGGTCGTCGGTGGTGTCGCCCTGCGCCGAAACGACCACAACAACGTCGTTGCCGGCGTTGCGGGTGTTCATGACGATGCGCGCCACGTTGAAGATGCGGTCACGGTCTTTGACCGAGGAGCCGCCGAATTTTTGTACGATCAAGCCCATTGGTGTTATCCCTCTCCCCTATCTTAACTGACTACTGCGCCGACATTGTCGGCCAGCAGACGATGCACAGTAAAATGATGCAGCGGGCCATCCGCCGCCAGCGCCGCCTCGGCGCGGGTGAAAAACTCGGTGTCGTCCTTGTGGACAACGGCCATGATGGTAGGCCCTGCGCCCGAGATATACACCGCCTGTGCGCCCAAATCCTGCGCCAGTTCAAAGATATCGTCGCCGCCTTCGATAAGCGGCAGGCGGTATTTCTGGTGCAGCACGTCCTTGGTCGCCACGCCCAGCAGCGCGTAGTTGCCCTCGCAGAAAGCCGCTGTTGCCAGCGCCGCGCGGGACAAATTGTAGACCGCGTCCTTATGGCTGACCATGGCAGGCAGCGCCGCACGCGCTTTGCTGGTCAACAGGCGGAAGTCCGGCACGAACGCCGCAAAGGCGAGTTCCGGGTCGATATCCTTTTTGACGCTGTATACCTGGCCTTCGTCGATAACGCTGGTGACAAAGCCGCCCAGCATGGCGGGCGCAACGTTGTCGGGGTGGCCCTCAATGGCCGTTGCCAGCGTCAGCATCTGGCGCTCGGTCAGTTTATCGCCCAGCAGGGCGTTGGCGCCCATGATGCCCGCCACGATGCAGGCCGAACTGGATCCCAAACCGCGGGCCATGGGGATATCGTTGCGCTGGGTGATGCGCAGACCTTTCAGCGGGATGCCCAGCTGGTCATAGACGACGCGGGCCGAGCGGTAGACCAGGTTGTTGCTGCCCGCCGGGACGTGGGTGCCATCGACGGACGAGATCTGGATGCGGTCGGATTCCTCAAACGTGAAAACGTTGTGCATCGAGACGGCCAACCCCAGCGAGTCAAACCCTGCGCCGACATTGGCGCTGGTGGCCGGGACCGTTACTGTTACCATATGCCCTGTCCCCTCTTACTCTTCCAGTTTTTTCATGGCCAAGGCGACCTTGCCGCCCAGCACCTCAATTTTCTTGGTGATCTCAGCCACATCGGCGGCAGTGGCCTTGTCGATGAGGTAAGCGGCCTCGCCGTTTTCCTCAAAGACCGTGTGGCCCGCACCAGCCACGCTGGGCAGCAGCGCCGCTGCAACGCCGGTCACACGGATGTACCAAGGGTAGCTGTTCTTGTCCTCCAGCTGGCCCTCGGGCTTTTCGGCGGGTTTCCAAAACAGCGAGTCGTGGATCTTGACGCCCTCTTTCAGTGCATCGATGACATCCGCCACCACGGCGCTGGCGGTGGGCAGCTTGCCCGCGCCCTTGCCGTAGAACACGACATCGCCCAGCATATCGCCCTTCATCAGCACAGCATTGAACACATCGTCCACGCCCGCAAGTTGGTTCGCGTTGGAGACGAGCATCGGCTCAACACCTGCGGCCATGTTTCCATCCTCGCCCTCGTCGTACCAGGCGATCAGCTTGATGGCGCTGTCCAGCTTTTCAGCGGCCTTGATATCGGCGACCGTGATGTCGCGGATGCCGCGGGCCGGGATGTTATCCGGGTAAACGTGATGCCCGCAGGCCAGGCTGGCGAGAATCGCAATTTTGCGGCAGGCATCGCGGCCGTCCACATCGTCGCCGGGATCCTTCGTCTCGGCATAGCCGAGCTGCTGGGCGATTTTGAGCGCAGCGTCAAAGCCCATGTTCTCCCGCTTCATCTTGGTCAGCATGAAGTTCGTGGTGCCGTTGACGATGCCGCGGATCTGGCTGATGTGGTTGGCGGCCAGGCACTGGTGCATCGGGGTGATGATGGGCGTGCCGCCGCCGACACTGGCCTCAAACAGGAAGGCCGCGTTGTGCGCTTTGGCAAGGGCCAGCAGCTCTGCGCCGTAGGTAGCGACCATTTCCTTATTAGAAGTGCAGACGCTGCGGCCGCTCTCCAAACACTGGCGCACATACGGATAGGCGAATCTGGTGCCGCCGATGGTCTCGACCACGACTTTGATCTCGGGGTCGTTCAAAATCGTGTCGATGGAGTTGGTAAAAAGTGCGGCGTCCGGGGAGGCGGAGAAATCCCGCACATCCAGGATGTATTTGACCTCGACCGGCTCACCGACGCGGCGGGCGATGGATGCCGCGTTGCGGCGGCAGACCTCCAGCACGCCGGAACCGACCGTGCCGAAGCCCATGATAGCAATTTTAGCCATTGGAATTTTCCCCCTGTATTCTTACACTCGGTATCTGCCCGTGAAGCCGCCTTGTAGGGGCCGGGCATACCCAGCCCTCGGCCTAAAGCCAGAAGGCATCTTGCGGGAAGTTCGCGGGCGAGGCATGCCTCGCCCCTCCCCTGCGGCCAAGAGAAGTTACGCCCCGCGGTGAATCTCCACCACGCAGGGCTGGTGGGACAGGCGGGTCAGCATCTCATCCACAGGCATCTGCATCGTGCCGGTGCGGACCGTGACTTCCACCTGGGCCGCGCCGTTCTCCGGGCGGGACTGGGTGATGGTCACGATGGACGCGCCCGCCGCCGAAATACCGGACAGCAGGCTTTGCAGTGCGCCGGTCTTATCCAGCAGCGTTGCCACCACCGTGATGGACTCGCGGCCGGTCTCGGCATCGAAAACGGTATCCTTATATTTATAGAATGCGCTGCGCGAAATGCCCGCCTGCTTGGCGGCGGCGGAGATGTTGCTCACCGCGCCGGAGGCCAGCAGCTCCTTGGCTTGCAGCACCTTGACAAAAACTTCCGGCAGAACCTCTGCATCTACCAGCAGAAAGCGCCTTTCGGCCATTGGTGTTTCCCCCTTGTGTACAAATGTTTCTCGATGTGTCCCATGATACCACGGCCCGGGGCCTGTTGCAAGCCTTTTTGAGCGGTTTTTGTGCAATTTGTCAAATTGCACAGCCCACAGGGCGGAAAAGTCAATATCTTTTGTGCGGGTACAACTGTATCTCATACAAAAACAAAACCACCTCAACCGTTTTGCGGTTGAGGTGGTTTGATAGAGAGGCTTCCCCCCACGGGGGAAGCTGTCACCGAAGGTGACTGATGAGGGGCAGCTTTGCCTCTATTGCCCGGGAATGGGTCGCTGCGGCAAGCGCGCCCCTCATCCGGCGCTTCGCGCCACCTTCCCCCAAGGGGGAAGGCTTTTATTCGGCACCTGCCGCGGCATCCGCAGCGGCCTGTGCCAGGGCGGCGTAGGGGTCGTCCTCGGTCGAGACGACGTAGCTGCTGTCGGGCAGGTTATCCTCGGTGTAGTAACCCACCGCGCCGCCGCCAGAAACGATTGCGCCGGTGGAGGTGTCAAACCGCTTCTCCACGACGTTCTCGCCCTTGGCAAACTCCTTGACAGGCAGGTCGGCCTGCAGATCTTCCATCAGATACTTCCAGGCGTACTGGATGGGGCTTGCGTTCTTGCCTGCCTTGCCCAGCGTGTCCATCTCGGTCGGGCGGTCACAGCCCCACCAGATGGCGGTCACGTAGTACGGCGTCAGGCCTGCGAAGGTGTAATCCTTGTAGTTGCTGGTCGTACCGGTCTTGGCCACGGAGTCCATCTCGCCGTCGGGACCCTTGCCGTAGGCAGTACCCTTGCTGCTGTGCAGGACGTTCCACATCATGCGGTTCATGATGTAGGCCGTGTCAGCGCTGATGGCCTGGGTGGTGTTGATATACTTGTCGTTGTCCAGAACCATGTTGCCCTGGTAATCGGTGATCTCGGTGTAGTAATGCGGCGTGGTGAACGTGCCGGTATTGAACATCGTGTAGGCACCGGCCAGCTGTACGACCGTCAGGCCGCTGCTCTGGGAACCCAGCACCAAGGGGCCGAGGTCCATATCGTTCTCGGCGTTGATATAGCTGCATTCCAGCGTGTCATGCACAAAGTTGTACAAGTAATCCACGCCGACCATATCGCCGACCCAGACAGCCACCGTGTTGTAGGACTGCTGCAGGGCGTCATAGACGAGCATCGGGTTGCCCTGACCGCCTGCACCGCCGTAGTTGGTGGGCCAGGCGCGCCAGACATCGCTGCGGGACTGGGCTGCCTCGGAATAGGGACTCATCACGCCGATATACTGATCCTTCAGGACCTTCTTGTCCTCCGCAGAGTAGTACGGGGCATCGAGGATCTGGGAAGAATAGTTGATGAGCTTGTAGTCCAGCGCCAGCGCATACGCGCCGATGGGTTTCATCGTAGAACCGGTCTGGTGGGGAGAAGTCGCGCGGTTGAAGCCCAGGTCGTACTTCTTCTCGCCAATGCCGCCGCCGATGCCCAGGATGCTGCCGTCGTAGTCCAGCGTTGCCATTGCAGCCTGGGTGCGGACTTTCTCATACACGCAGAGGTAGACGGTGGTGTCGTTGGGGTAGTCGGGGTCGGTGGAAGTGCCCATCTTGAGAGTCGTGCCCTCCTCATCGGCGTAGATGGGGATAGCCTCCTGGCCGTAGACCGCATAGCCGTCCTTCGTGATGGGCAGACCGGTAGCCTCGTCGTACTGCACCTCGTCCCAGCTGCTGGAATCCGCAGGATAATCGCGCAGGCAGACCGGCTCCTCATGCCACAGGGCAGGAATCAGGTCGTCCTCGTTGTACATCGTTTTCTCGATGCCCGCCTGCACGGTGGGGTCAACGGTGGAGTAAATGCGCAGACCACCGGAGAAGATCAGTTCCTTCGCCTCGTCGGCGGTGTAGTTCAGATCCTCCTGCAGCTGGCTCAGCAGCTCGGTGTAGAGCGCATCGGTGAACCAGGAGTTGCTGGAAGAGCGAGTCGCGTTCTCGGTCGCGGCGGAGCTTTCCACCAGCGTGATGGTCTCGGCCTTCGCGGCTTCAAACTCAGCCTCGGTGATATACCCCTGGGACTGCATCTCGTACAGAACATGGTTGCGGCGCTTGATGAGTTCTTCAGGGTTGGTGGCAGGGTTGTACTTCGTCGGGTTCTTCGTGATAGAGGCCAGCACGGCGCACTCCGACAGGGTCAAGTCCTCGACATGCTTGCCGAAGTATTGCAGCGAGCCAGCCTCCATGCCGTGGACAATGCCGGTCAGCGGGATGGTGTTCAGGTACGCTTCAAGGACGGTCTCTTTGCTGTACTTGTTGTCCAGACCCAAGGCACGGAAGATCTCGCGCACCTTACGCATATTGTCCTGCTCGTTATCGCCGGTCAGGTTTTTAATGAGCTGCTGTTCCAGCGTGGACGCGCCGCGGTTGGTGCCCCAGATGCGGTTGCCGGTGAACGCGTTCAGCGCGGCACCGATGGTGCCCTTGAGGTTGATGCCGGGTTCGGTCCAGAAGTTCTTATCCTCGATGGCGACGACGGCGTTTTTCAGGTTGTCCGGCATGGCGGAAAGCTCGCGCCAGATGCGGTCCTCGCCGCGGGTCAGCTGGGCGTACTCGTCGCCGTAACGGTCGTAGATGATCGTCGTCTGCTTGTTTTTCTGGTTGTCCAGGTCAAGGGTCTCGGCGTCATCTGCCGTGACCTGCACGATATACATGGACAGCAGCACGCCGCCCACGCTGGCCGCCATGATGCACAGGCAGAGCATACAGCCGATGAAGCTGAAGATCCTGCCGATGATGCTGCGGCGCTTTTTCGGTTTTTTCTTTTTGTTCGGTGCGGGTGCGCCGGGCTGGCCGGTGGCACCTGCGGTGGTCTTTACGCCCTCGGTGGAGATATGGCGCTGCTGCTTGGGTTCTATGGGAACCGCCTCCTTTGGTCTGTATCAAAGCGCACGGCAAAGGCCGTAACACAGAATCGCACAATGTTATAGAATGAATTATACCACAAGTCGGGGCCAAAAGTACAGTATCGGACGTAAAATTCACAACTTTCGGTGTTTTTGTCTGCAATGGTGCCCATACTATCCACGCAAGGGGGAATTATTATGCAAAACAGACAAATCCGCAGGGTGTATCTTTCGCTGCTGGCGGCAGCAGCGGTGCTTTGCATCGCGGCGGGGATGGTGTGGTTTCTGCGCGGGCAGCCCTCCCCTGCCCCGGCGCGCTACCTTTTAAAAGACAGCGGCGGCCATGTGGCGCTGTACACCGCCGACGGCACCGGCCCGCTGGCGATCTATGAGGATATTTACACCCACCTTCTGCCCGAAAGCGACGTGCTGGCCCTGCAGCAGGGCGTGCAGGTAGCGGATGAGGTGGAATTGCAGAGACGGTTGGAGGATTATGGGCTGTAAAAATCTTGCGTCTGCTCTGCTTTTATGCTATATTATAGGTAACTACCATAATATAAAAGGAGTTACAGTATGACTGAACAGGAAATTCTGAACGCGGTACAGGATATTTTCCGCGATAATTTTGACGATGACACCCTTGAGATCACCCGCAGCACCTGCGCCGACGATATTGAGGACTGGGACAGCCTGGAGCAGATCAACCTGCTGACCGCCATCGAGAAGAAGTTCAACATCAAGTTCAAGCTGGCCGACGTCCGCGGCCTGAAGGACGTGGGCGACCTGCTGGACCTGGTTGCACGGATGGTGTAAATCTCAATATCGTTTTGGGGCGGCATCCTGCCGCCTTTTTTCAAATGCTTTTGCCAAAGGAGCCTGCCATGAACCACTACACGCTGGCGGAAATGACCCCCGGCCTGACCGAGGAGTTTACCGTGACCGTCACGCCGGAAATGATGGACGCCTTCCGCGCCATCACCGGGGACGTCTCCCCCATCCACATCGACGCTGACTACGCCAAGGGCCGTGGCTACCCCGGCCGCGTCGTCTACGGGATGCTGGGGGCGAGCTTTTTCTCCACGCTGGCGGGCGTCTACCTGCCCGGCGAGCACTGCCTGCTGCACGGCGTGGAGTGCAAGTTTGCCAAACCTATTTTCATCGGCGACACGCTGACCGTCAAGGGCACCGTCGTGAACGTCAGTGAGATCGGCAGCGAGGCCGAAATCAAGGCCGTCATCACCAACCAGGACGGCAAGCGCGTGACCCGCGGCATTATCAAGGCCGGGTTAGCGAAATAAAGAGGAGAAAAACCATGTCTTATACCTATCTTATCACCGGCGCTACCAGCGATGTGGGCCGCTCACTGATCGAGCGGCTGCTGACTGCCGCCCCCGACGCCACTGTGCTGGCCCAGGGCTGCGGCGACCTGGAAAAGCTGGCCGACCTCTGCGCCCGCTTTCCCGGCCAGGTGTGCCCCTTTGACGTTGACCTGTCCGACCGCGCCAAAGTCGATACCTTTGTGCAGGTGCTGGCGGCGTCTGCCCCCGCGCCGACGCATTTCATCCACCTGCCCGCGCTGCCGGTCGTCAACGCCAAGTTCAAGGCCTTTGACCAGACCCGTTTTGACCGCGATTTGGAAATTCAGGTCCACAGCGCCGTGCGTATCTGCCGCGCCGTGCTGCCCGCCATGGCCAAGGCCAAGTTTGGCCGCGTGCTGTTCATCCAGACCAGCTATACCATTGGCTGCCCGCCCAAAAACACCGCCGCCTACGTCATGGCGAAAAGTGCCATCGGCGGGCTGGTCAAGAGCCTGGCCGTCGAGTACGCCCGCTTCGGCGTCACGGTCAACTGCGTGGCCCCCAGCATGATGGAGACGAATTTCTTAAAGGATACCCCTGACCTCATCGTGCAGGCCGCCGCCGAAGAAAACCCCATGGGCCGCAACGCGACGCCCGCCGATGTTGTCCCCGCCATGGCGTTCCTGCTCTCCGACGAGGCACGGTTCATCACCGGCGTAACGCTGCCGGTCACAGGAGGGTCTGCCATTGTCTGAGACAACTTTCCGGCTGGCACGCCTGGGTGAGGATACCGCCATCATTGACTTCATCAACGAAAATTTTGATATGCGTCTGCCGCTGCTCAATCGGCCCGAGCTGTTCCATCACTACTATGCCGGCCGCAGCGGCATCCCACAGTTTGCCGTAGCGGAGGAGGACGGCCGGTACGTCAGCGCCGCTGGGTACATACTGGCCAACACCAAGCGCAAGCCTGATATCTGGGTCAGCGTTTGGGTGGCCGCCAAGGGCCACAACGGCGTCGGGCTGGAATTGATGAACGCCCTGCCCGGCCTACTGAACGCCGACGTGGTGGCCTGCAACAATATCCGCCCCAACACCTGCACGTTTTACCAGTTTTTGGGCTGGAAGGCCGAACGTCTGCCCCACTACTACCGCCTGGGCCGCCGCCGCGCCTACTATCTGGCAAAGCCGCTGCGGTATTCCCTGCCCCCTGTGCAGCGCGATTTAGGCCTTGCCAAGGTGGCGGACGCCGCCGACCTGATCTCGCTGGGGATGCCCGCCACGCCCCACACGCCCCGCAAGGATGTGTGGTATATGCGGCGGCGGTATTTCCACTACCCGCACTTCAAGTATGACGTCTGGGCCGCGCAGGAGAACGGCAAGCTGCTGGCCTACGTCGTGACCCGCACGGTCTGTGCCCAGGACACCGGCTGTGCCGCCGTCGTACGGCTGGTGGATTTCATCGGTGAGGACGCCGTGCTGCCCCGCCTGGGTGCCGCGCTGGACGCGATTTTAAACCACGCGGGTGCCGAGTACATGGACTGCTACAACGCCGGCATCCCCGCCGACGTCTGGCTTGCGGCCGGCTTCACCGAGCGCATCGAGGGCGACGGCTGCATCATCCCCAATTACCTGACCCCGCCCCTGCACGAGAACACCGAGTATTATTATTTCACGAATAAGCCCGAGAATTTCGTGATGTTCAAAGCGGACGGCGACCAAGATCGACCGAATTTGAAGTAAAAAAATGCACCGATGGCTTTTCCGGCTGGAAAGGCTATCGGTGTTTTTGATTTTATTTTAAATGCAAAATAAAAACCGCCAGACATCAAACGATATCTGGCGGTTTTCAGTCGGAGTGACGGGATTTGAACCCACGGCCTCTTGGTCCCGAACCAAGCGCGCTACCAACTGCGCTACACCCCGGAAAGAAAAACCGCAGCAGCTAAGCTGCTGCGGTGTGGTTGGGGATGAGAGGATCGAACTCCCACGGGCGGAGTCAGAGTCCGCTGCACTACCATTATGCGAATCCCCATCGGGTTTTGTTTTGGGCGTCTGCCCTCAACGCTCATATATTATAGCGTGCCCGGTGGGATTTGTCAACGCTTTTTTTGAAAAAACTCTCCTTTTTTTGCAAACTTTTTTATCTCTTCAGAAATTTTGCGATCCTGCGCTAAACTTCTGTCTCCCGCTCGCGGAAGATACGCGGGAAGATCTGCCCTTCGGCCAGCTGGGCGGTCATATCCTGCTGCGGTTTGGCAGCGGTTTGGGTTTGCATGGGGTTTCACACTTTCGGCCGATACCGTATGTCCGACACGGTGTAGACCGTGATGAAGGCCTGCGGATCCTCCTGGTTCATATAGTTCATCAATTTCTGGTATTCGCTCTTGTCCACGATGGTGATGATTTCCCGCCGCTTCTGCATATTGTAGGCACCGTAGGATTCATACACCGTCGCGCCGCTGTGCAGGTCGCTGAGGATGAAGCGGCGCAGCGCTTCCTCTTTTTCAGTGATGATGCAGACACGGCGCTTGATGTTGTGGTCATAGATAAAGTGGTCCAGCACAAGGCCATTGAAATAGGTGCCTAAAATGCTTAACACCACGGTCTTTTTGTCGTAGACCAGCGCCGCCGAGAGCGCCACGCACATACCGGACAGCGACATGGCGCGGCCAAGCTCCATATGCAGGTACTTGTTCATGATCTTTGCCACGATATCCAGCCCGCCCGACGATGCGTTGCGGTTGAACAGGATGCTCAATCCCACGCTGACGACAAGGATATAGCACAGCACGTCCAGTTCCTGGCTGTCGGTCAGCGAGCCGATATCCGGGAAAAGCCGCTCAAACAGGGCGATGAACACTGGCAGCATGACGCTGGTGTAGACGGTCTTGACACCGAATTCCCGCCCGCAGGTGAAAAAGCCGATGATGAGCAGCACGACGTTCAAAATCATCGTGATGGCGGACAGTGGCAACGGCACAAAGTTTGCCAGCACAATGCCCAAGCCCGAAATACTGCTGACCGACGCATGGCTTGGCACGAGGAAGAAATACACGGCAGCCGCAATGATGGCTACACCCCCGGTCAGGATGGCGGCTTCTTTTACCAGGGCCGCAGTGTCGATTGTCTTTTTCATCGTGTCCTATCAACTCTCCTTGATCCGCTTGCCGGTCATATGCTCAGGCGTCAGGGCCAGGCAGAGCACCCGGTCCCTGGCCGCGGCGATCTCGGCGTCGATATAAGCGGCATCGTCGGTGAACTTTTCGGCCAGGCGGCGGCAGGCGGTTTCAGTCAGGGCGGCATCCGTCACCGGGGCGATGCGCCCAAACACGATGACACTGCAAAAATGCAGCGGCCACTCCCCTGCCACGCGCTGTCCTTCGTCGTGTACGCAGAAGGACGCCTTATCGCAGGCGCGGATGGCGTCAATCTTGTGTCCTTCCTTCGCACCGTGGAAGTAGAGCTTTCCGTCAGTCTCATTGTACCAGTAGTCGATGGGCAGGCCGTAGGGGTAGCCATTCTCCCCCAGCAGTGACAGCACCCCGCGGGGCTGGCTGCGCAGAACGGCCAGGCATTCCTCCCGGGTAAGTTCCTGTTTAAAGCGGCGCATGGTTCTGAACATACCGGTTTCCTCCTCTATTGGCTTCTGCTATTGATACTAGCACAAATCGCGGCGGGATACAATGGGCAAGTTTGGAACTCACCCGCAGCAGTATCGCTCGATGGCTTTCCGGGCGAACTCCGCCGCGCCGGGACCGCCCGCCGCGTTGATGTTCGCGGTAAATTCGCCGCCCGCACCGTACATCTGGCCCAGGCTGTGCAAAATTTCTTTGGTGCAGGTGTAGTAATGTTCCGTGATGAACGCCTGCAATTTCTGCACTTGTGCCTGCACGGCCGGGTCAGCCGGGTCTTTCGTCTGCATGTGGCCGAACGCCGCGACCAGGGCCATCAACGCACGGGCGTTTTCCTGCTGGGCCTGTGTTGTCTCATGGGCGTTCTTTGTCTCGTACTCCTGGTAGGCCGCCGTTGCGCCCCACTGCTGTTTGGCCTTTGCGGCGTACTCGTCGAGCTTCTTCGTGTCAAATGCGGTAAAATCCATGGCATTTCCTCCTGTTTGTCGGATGTTTTCCGCGAGAGTGATGAGGCTTTCCAGATGCTGTTTTTGGAGGGTCAGCAGCTCGATTTGCTGTTCCAGCGCCTTTTCCCGGTCGAAGTGCGGGTTTTGCAGGATCACGGCGATCTCTTTTAACGAGAATTTCAACTCACGGAACAGCAAAATCTGCTGTAGGGTCTCCAGGGTGGCGGCATCGTAGAGGCGGTAGCCCGCCTCGGTGCGGGTGCCGGGGTGCAGCAAGCCGATTTGGTCGTAATATTGCAGGGTGCGCACGCTCACACCGGTCAGGCGGCTGACCTCTTTTACAGTCATCATAGCGCTTCCTCCTTTCGCGGTAGTTTCAGCATACAGTATCACGCAGCGTCAGGGTCAAGAGGAAATTGCAAAAAAATTCTGCCGTTATTGTAGCATACATTTTTAGAAAGGGGAAATCCGAATTGTGCGCAGCGTTACAACCCGGAAATTTTCCTGCTGGGGTTGTTATTCGCGGCACAATTCAGGAGCCGGGTGCAATTTTGGGTGTTGGAATCGCCGGCACAGTTTTCTACACACTGTATTGTTATCGGCAGCACAGTTCGGCTCAGGATTTTAGGGTTTGGTATTGTTATCGAGCGCACAGTTTGCGAAAAATGCTGTTGTTATTTACAGCACAGTTTGCCGGGGCAAGCGGCAGGATTTTTGCAAAATCTATTGTTATCCAGCGCACAATTCGGAAAAATTCACGGGCTTTTTAGGGTTGTTATCGGCGGCACATTTCCGTTGCCGGGCCAAAATCAAGGTTGTTATGTACGGCACATTTCCAAAAATTCTGCCTGCTTTTCCCATGTTGTTATTTGCAGCACATTTTCTGGGTGGGGGTTGTTATTCAGCGCACAATTTACAGTATGTATAATTTCATTTTTGCAGCGACGGGTGTTGTTATTCACGGCACATTTTGCAAAAAATCACTGTTTAGCGTACCTTCCCTGTTGTTATTCACGGCACAATTCCCGCAAAAATTTCTGTTGGAGTTGTTATTCAGCGCACAATTCCGCAAAAATTCTGCTTTTGCCGGGCAGATTGTTAGTCTCGACACAATTTCAAGAATTTTCGCCGGGTGTTGTTATTCACGGCACAATTTTATTTTTTGCAAAATTTCCGATTTTTCTGCCCCTGTTGTTATTCGCAGCACAATTCCCGCAAAAATCTTTTTTGGATTTCTGGGTGTTGGAATCGAGCGCACAATTTGAATGGTTCCCAGAATTTCAAAAATCCCGTCTCTGGGGTTGTTATTCAGCGCACAGTTCCCAAAATCCGCCAAATCGGCACCGCACGATTCTTGCCCAAAAAATAATTTTTTCGGGTTGTTATGCCCGGCACATTGTAGCTTTGCGCACAAAACAGTTGTTATTTACAGCACACCGCAGTTGGAATCCGCGGCACATTTCTGTTGTAATTTTCGACACAGCTACACATTATTTCTAAATATATATAAATAGAGAGTAAAAAGCCAAGAACGAAAAAGCAGGGATTTTGAGTGGCATCGTCAAAATGTGTCGGATATTACAATAATTGACACTTGACGCACAATCTGCTATCATACGTGTAATGTGTTGAAGAAGATGAGGTCACGCCATGGTACCCAAAGACAAAACTAGTTCCCCCATAGATTCGCTATACCCCAACGCCCCGATACGCGGACCGAAAAAATCCCCCGGCCGCCCGCCGAAGAAGGACCCCGCCAAAGCCCAGGTCGAGGCCCCGCTTGCCACATACAGCGGCCGCGGCAGCCAGACCATTGTGCGCAAATCCAATGACCTGATCCAGAACGCTATGTCCACCCTGACATTGAGCCAGCAAAAATTGATGCTGCACATTTTTGCAATGATCAAGCCGTCGGATACCGAGCTGCCCCGGTACGAAATGTCCATCTATGAGTTTCTGAAGCTCTGCGGCGTCGACCCGCACAACGGCTCGATGTATGCCCAGGTGCGCAACAACATCGACGCGATCGCTAACGCGAAGGTGCAGTGGATACGCCTGGCAGGCACGCAAAAGATTACGATGTTCCGTTGGCTTTCCGGTGCGACCATCGACGAGGGCACCGGCAAGATTGTCTTAACGCTGGACCAGGCATTAAAGCCCCACCTGATCCAGCTAAAAGAGTTCTACACCACCATGAACATCACCTATACGCTGCCGATGAAGAGCCAGTACAGCCTGAAAATTTATGAGCTGTGCAAGAGCTACCAGAACCTTTATCTCACGAAAAAGCAAAAAGGCGAGCCGCTGGTCTGGAACATCGAGACGCTGAAAAAGCAGGTGGACTGCAACGCCACCAACTGGGCCCACGTGCGCCGCACTGTGCTGGACAAGGCCAAGAGCGAGATCAACGGCCACACCGACATTTATTTTGACTACGAAGTCTACGAAAAAGACCGCCAGCGCGTCATTGCCGTGGCTGTCACGATCGAGCCTGTGGACAAGCAGGTGGCCGACGACAAGCTGAACGAGATCACGAAGTCCATGTCCAGCAAGTCCCGCGGCAAGAAGAAGCTGACCCCCGCCGAAACCGGCTCGCTGGACGACGATCCGAGCATCCTGACGCTGGAGTATGTCTCGGTGCCTGAGACGACGATCCCCTATTCCTACGGTGCTACGCCGGATCTGCTGCGCCAGGAGTTGGAGGTCAAAGCCGAGTTGGACAAGCTGAACCGCGAGCTGACCGCCGACGAGATGGAGGCCGTACACACGATGATCGGCGCGATGGTCAAGATGGCAGGTACGCCGCGCGGCAACGACAAGATGATCGATGGCGGCAACGCGCATTTCTTCCAGACCGTGAACAACGTCATCGACAACTGCGGCGGACTGCGCCGTTGGTTTGAGGGTGCGGCCGCCCGCTACGCGACCCGGGTCATCCCGGTGGCCCGCACGAAGAGCGCCCCCCTGCCTTATCTGTCCAAGGCCATTCTGGACGATTTGGAAAATTACCGTATGTACGTTACTTCCGGCGTGCCGGAGCCGCTGGACGGCTACGATGCCGCGCCCGAGCAGCCTGATATCGTTGAGACGACCGACTTTGTGGAGACCGATGCCGAGCCGGTCAACCAGCTGGTGCCCGAGGATGCCGCCACGAAAAAGCAGGTCACGGCGGCGTTGCTGCGCTACATCGACCGCGATGCTCTGTCCGCCCGGCTGACGACCGGCCAGATGGAGGCATTCGACGATATTTTGCAGATGACGGCCTATTTTTGCCGCCGCAACGTCAAAGGTAAGGACGACGGCATGATGGAAGGCAAGGCCAATATGCAGTTCCTTAACGCACTGAACAAGGTCATTGCCCGGTACGAGAGCCTGACCCCGCTGTATGAGGCCATGGCCGTGATGATGGACTATGACACCTACTGGAAAGACCTGATGAAGAACCCGAGAATCAAAAACCCCAAGCTGGTGTTCCAGTCTGAAGTGGAGCGTGCGCTGCTGATGCCCGCCGCCGTCATTGGCGAGTACACGGCCCGCAAAGCCCAGAACGACCCTCGCGCCGTCCACAAGGAGTACGATTGGGTCAAGGCGTTTGAGGAATAAACGCAGAATTTTTTGAAAATGTGCGCTGAATAACAACATCCCCCGCCAGAAAATTCCGGCGGGGGATGTGTTTTGGAAAGGCGCCCCCAAAGGGGAAGGCAAAGGAATTACCCCTTAATAACCCTCTCAATCGCCTCTTTCTCCAGACCTTCTCCAATCACGATGAGAACTTCCTGTCCTTGGGCGATTTTCTGCACGGTCATGGTATCCCGGGCGGCGTTCAGCTCGACCCAGCCGCCGCCATCGGGAATAAACCCCTTGATGCGCAGAATGTGCCCATACTTTGCATCGTGCAAAAGCAGCTGTGCGGCGGCCTTGATTTGCTCGACCGTGCGGCCCGCCTTGAGGAAATACAGCGAAGTAAATGCCTCATGCTCGTCGAAATGCAGCTTGACATAGCTCGTCTGCCGCCAGCCGCAGCCGTCAATGCGGGCAAAATCGGCGTCGGTCAGCGCGGCCCAGTCTTTGCACAGCACGTCTTCGCCAAAGCGGCGGGCGCAGTGGCAGCCTTCCAGCGCATGGTTCAGGTGATCCACCACGGCGGCACACTCCCTTGCCCCGGCCTGCTGCACCCGGCTCATGACCACCAGCCCGGCGCTGGCGGCCTCCGACGCCAGCAGGTAATCCGCCTGGGGCGAAAGCTCGCTCTCGAGCTTCGCGTCTACGATAGCAATGACGCTGCCCAAGCGGTACCAGCGGTCCAGGGGCTCATCCCGCAGGATGTCGTAGAACTCGTCCACGTCGAAAATACCGCTGGGCTCGATGACGACCCGGTCAAAGCCGCGCATTGCCATCGAGATGAGCTTGGTGCGCATACGGCGCTGGTGGGTGTCGCAGTCGCAGCCGCCGCTGATCGTTTCCAGATCGCAGTTGTCCCCAATGAGGTCCTGCAAAAGCATGGCGTCCACGTTCACCGCGCCGAAGTCGTTTTCCAGAATGCAGACGTTATGCCCCTGCGCCACAAGATACTGCACGTATTTACGCAAAAAAGTCGTCTTTCCGGAACCCAAGAACCCGGTGATGAGATCGACCTGTACCATCGCTTATTCCTCCTCTGGGTAGGTCATGCCCCACTGGCGGCGGATGTCGGTCATGATGCGCATGACGTCGCGGGTGTAGTCCAGGTGCATCGTGCCCTGCCCGGCCACGGCGCGCTCCATGTCCTCGACCTCGTAGAGCAGGGCGTCGGCGGTGCTGCCGCCCCGCAGCGTCTCCTTACTGCCGTCCTCGGTGTAGGTGATGACGGCCTCCTGCCCGCGGGGGTAGTCGTAGAATTCGACATAGCCCTTGTCAAAGGCGACCGTGCCGCGCTTGGGCTGCTTGGCGTGCAGCGAGAGAATGACCGACGCCATCTCCTGCTCCTTGTTTTTCAAAAGGATGCCCGCCTGTTCGTCCACGCCCGTGGGGGCAAACCGCACCTGGGAGACGACCTCGTCCGGTGCGGAGGTCATGAACCACCGCACGAAGGACAGCGCGTAGACGCCGATATCCAGCAGTGCGCCGCCCGCGAGATTGCGGTTGAAGAAGCGGTTGGACATATCATAGGGCTTGTAACTGCCAAAATTCATCTGGATAAGCCGCAGCTCACCCAACGCGCCGGTGTCGAGCTTTTCCTGCAATTTGCGGTAGATGGGCATATGGTAGAGGGTCATTGCCTCGGCCAGCACGACGTGGTGTTCCTCGGCAAGGCGGATGGCCTCGTTCAGCTCGTCAGAGTTCAGGGTGATGGATTTCTCGCACAGAACGTGCTTACCCGCGGCCAGTGCCTTGCGCAGGTACTGGATGTGGGTGTTGTGCGGAGTGGAAATATAGATGATATCCACGTCCGGGTCAGCGAACACATCGTCGATCTGGTCGTAGACTTTTTCAATGCCGTACTTCTCGGCGAAGGCCTCGGCTTTGGCATGGGTGCGGTTGGCGACGGAATACAGTGTTTGCCCGCGGCTGGCCAGCGCCTGCGCCAGTTCATTGGCGATAACGCCGCAGCCCAGGGTGGCCCAACGGTAGTTTTGCATAAACAAAATCTCCTTTCCCGATTCTGCCAACAGTATAGCGCAGTTGCGGGGAAATGTCCATCGGCCCCCAAAAGAAAAAGCCGCCCGGCATACACCGGGCGGCGAGAGGTGGGGTTACAGTGGGGCTGTTTAGCCCAGCAGTTGGCTGAGCAGCACGGCGGGGCCGGCGCGATAGCCAGGTACAGCACGGTGGCAAGGCCGCGCTTCTGGGCCTCATCCAGGCAGCCTTGTGGGTAAAAATACAGGCAGTTGCGCCCGCTGTCCCGCGCCAGGAACTTTACCATCAAAAAAACAGCGGGGGCAGTATAACAGGATTTGCAGGAATAACATAGGGGCCTCCCTTTAGCGGTAAAGAGATTTTTGGGAAGAATTTTTATTTATTATAGCAAATATTCGCAAAGAAAGAGGCTTGCCCATCAGATAGCCCACGTAGATCTACAGTTGGTTTTGTCGTAATCAAACAGCCCGTCGTTCTTTTCTTCCAGCGCCTTGATCATGTGGTAGGTATACTCGTTGTAGGGCGTGGGGATGCCGAGCTCTTTGCCCATGCGGATCAGCGCACCGGAGAACATATCGATTTCGGTGTGCCGCCCGGCGTCCAGGTCCTGCAAGGTCGAATAGCGGGCCGTCGGCGGGACGGCGCTGCCGTGGCGGGAAGATGCCTCCACAAGGCGCAGATCAAGCCCTTTGGCGGCGGCAATCGCTTCCAGTTCGGCCCGCAGCCCGTCGCTGATGGCCTTCATGTGGACGCTGTCCTGGTAGCAGCCGACCCCGGCACCCAAAATTGCCTGCGGGAGATTGTTGCAGACGTTCAGCCGGAACTTGCTCCACATTTCCTCGCGGATATGCGCGGTAACGCGGGCGTGCAGCCCGGCAGCGGCAAACAGCTCTGCCACGGCCTGCACCCGCTCGCTCTGGCAGGGCTCTTGCAGTTCACCGTAAATGATGCCGATGGTGGCTTCCGGGTCAAAGCGATAGCAGTTGCCGTCATGGCAGGAGGCAATCTTGATGAGCGAATACAACAGGTGCTCCGTGCCGACCGCGGCGGCGATACGTTCCTCGCTGTCCACGCCGTTCATCAGGCTCATGACCGTGGTGCTTTCGGTGACAGCGGTGCGGATGCTGCCCAGTGCACCGGGCAACGCCCCATATTTCAGCGCGACGATCAGCAGATCAGCCCCCTGTGCCTCCTGCGGCGTCCAGACGACGGGACGCAAGATTTCGCCATTGACTGCGCAGCCCTGGCGCAGGCGCTCGGCGCGGCTGCCCTCGGCAATGACGCCGAACTGAACGCCCGGGCAGCGGGAAAGCCCCCAAATCACGTAGGAGCCGACAGCCCCGGCCCCCAGCAGTGCAACTTTTTGAATCTTCATAGATGTCCCCTCTCCTCTCCCCAAAACGCAAAAAAGACAAAACCCCATACCATTACGGTATGGGGTTTTCCAAGTGGAGGATGGGGGACTCGAACCCTCGACCTCTGCGATGTGAACGCAGCGCTCTAACCAGCTGAGCTAATCATCCATATGCGATTGACAAATGATATTATATAGGATTTGCCTGCATTTGTCAAGCGCAAATTTTGAAATGTTTTGCACAGAATCTTGACCTGGACGCCTATTAAAATTTTTCCAAAAATTTTGCAAAAAACCGAGACAAATTCCTAAAGTTGTGCTATACTGTGTCAAGAATAACAACCCACACGGTTTTATCAGGAGGTTTGCAACTATGGAAATCACCAACGATATCTTTTATGTCGGCGTCAACGACCACCTTGTTGACCTGTTTGAGGGCCAGTACGATGTGCCCAACGGTATGGCCTACAACTCCTATCTGATCTGCGACGACAAGGTTGCCGTCATGGATTCCGTCGATGCCCACTTCACCGACGAATGGATCACCAAGATCGCCGCCGCGCTGGGCGAGCGCACGCCCGATTACTTTGTTGTGCAGCACATGGAGCCGGATCACTCCGGTTCGGTGGCCGCGTTCGCGCAAGCCTACCCCGGCACGACCATCGTTGCCTCCGCCCAGGCATTCAACATGATGAAGGCCTACTTCGGCACCGACTACGCCGACCGCCGCGTTGTCGTCAAGGAGGGTGACACCCTGCCGCTGGGCCGCCATACCCTGCATTTTGTCACCGCGCCGATGGTCCACTGGCCCGAGGTCATCATGACCTATGACGATGCGGACAAGGTGCTGTTCAGCGCCGATGCCTTCGGCAAATTCGGCGCACTGGACGTTGAGGAGCCGTGGCTGCCCGAGGCCCGCCGCTACTTCATCGGTATTGTGGGCAAGTACGGTGTGCAGGTGCAGGCCGTGCTGAAAAAGGCCGCCGGGCTGGATATCGAGACCGTGTGCAGCCTGCACGGCCCTGTGCTGCACAAAGAGCAGCTGGCCGATGTGCTGGCCGCCTACGACACATGGAGCGCCTACCGCCCCGAGACCGAGGGCGTACTGGTGGCGTACAGCAGCATCTACGGCCACACGGCCGAGGCTGCCAACCGCCTGGCCGAGGCCCTGCGGGAGAAGGGTGTCGAGACAATCGCCATGGACCTGGCCCGCTGCGATATGGCCGAGGCCGTGGCCCAGGCGTTCCGCTTCAGCAAGCTGGTGCTGGCTACGCCGACCTACAACGCCGACGTGTTCCCCTTCATGAAGGAGTTCATCCACCACCTGACCGAGCGCAACTACCAGAACCGCATGGTCGCGTTTATTGAGAACGGCTCCTGGGCACCGATGGCCGCCAAGGTCATGACCAAGATGCTGGAGGGCAGCAAGAACCTGACCTACGCCGCCACCACCGTCACCGTGCGCGGCGCACTGAATGCCGCCAGCGAGGCCCAGATCGCCGCCTTGGCCGACGAACTGAGCTAAGGCAATACCGCACCTCGCTCGCCGTATCGGCACTTAGAATTATGCGGTATTGCCCTAATAATATTCCTAACAGCAAAGCCCGCCCCGGGCCGCTTTCTCGCGGTTCGGGGCGGGCTTGTTTTTTTGCGTGGTCTTACCGCGAATTACACGCGGGTCTTGAGCACCTCATGCTCGGGCACGGGGGCGTCGATGGAGCGCGGGACACCCTCGACCCACTGGATGGCCTTCTTCGGGCACTTGGAAACGCAGGTGCCGCAGCCGTTGCACTTGGTGTAGTCGATGACAGCGACATTGTCCTTCAGGAAGATGGCCTGATTCGGGCAGTTGCGCACGCACAGGCCGCAGGCAATGCAGCCGACCTTGCAGATCTTGTTGACTAGTGCGCCCTTGTCCTTGTTGGAGCACTTGACCGCAGGCTGCGGGGCAATAGGCTTCATCTGGATGACGTGGCGCGGGCAGACCACAGTGCAGGCCGTGCAGCCGGTACACTTTTTGCGGTCAACGACGGCCACGCCGTTGATAACGTGGATGGCGTCAAACTTGCAGGCGCGAGTGCAGTCACCCAGGCCCAGGCAGCCATAGGCGCAGGCGCTGGGGCCGCCCGCGATGGAGGCTGCAGCAGCGCAGGTCTGGATGCCCTGGTAGTCAAACCGCTTGCCGCAGTTCTCGCCGCCCGCACAAATAACGGTGGCGCGCAGGCTGGGGCGGTCATCGGTGGCATTGCCCATGATGGTGTTGATGGCGTCGGCAGCCTTATCGCCGCCCGGCGCGCACTTGAAGGTGGGGGCACCGTTCTCAACGATGGCCTTGGCGTAGTCGGCACAGCCGGCATAGCCGCAGCCGCCGCAGTTGGCGCCTGCCAGACATTCGGTGATCTGCGCGATGCGCGGGTCCTCATACACAGCCATGAATTTGGAAGCCAGCACAAGGATCACGCCGCCGGCCAGGCCCAGCACCACCACGACAACGATAGCAAATACGATCGGGTTCATTCTCTCCATTCCCCTTTCTTAGAATATCGCGTTGATGATGTTTTCGACCAGGCCACCAAAGCCCATGAAGCTCATGGAGGTGATAGCGGCGGAAACCAGCGTGATGGGCAGGCCCTTGAAGCTCTCCGGCGGGTTGGAGTTTTCGACGCGGGAACGCACGCCGCAGAACAGCAGCATGGCGACCAGGAAGCCGACACCCGCACCGGCGGCGCAGACAAGCGCCTCGGCGTAAGCCAGGCCGAAGCCGTACTCGGCCACGATAGCGGAGTAGTCCTGCACGGCCAGGATGGTGACGCCCAGCACGCAGCAGTTGGTGGTGATCAACGGCAGATAGACGCCCAGGCTCTGATACAGCGCGGGGACGTACTTTTTCAGCGTGATCTCGATCAACTGCACGAGGACGGCAATGACGAGGATGAAGATGATGGTCTGCAGATAGCCCAAGTTATAGGCATCCAGCAGGAAGATCTGCAACGGGAAGGTCACGGCCGTGGCAATGACCATGACGACGATAACGGCAGCGCCCATGCCCGCGGAGGAATCCAGCTTTTTGGAAACGCCGAGGAACGGGCAGATGCCCAAAAACTGCACCAAAACGTAGTTATTTACCAGAATCATGCTGAAGAAGATGGTGGCAAACGTTGCGATATGTGTACTCATCATTTTGCGGCACCCTCCTTCTGCTCATCTTTAGCGGCGTCGATCTTTTCCAGCATCACGTCGCCGCAGCTCTTGCGCTCGATGGGCTTGTTCAGCTTGCGCTCCAGCCAGACGCAGCCGGCCATCAGGCAGCCAAAGACGAAGAAGCCGCCCGGCGCAGAGTTCATGACGGTCATGCGGTCCACGCTCTCGGGGATGAGGGTAATGCCCATCCAGGTGCCGCTGCCGATGATCTCGCGGATGGAGGACATCAGCACCATGGTCAGGATGTAGCCGATGCCCATGCCCAGGCCGTCCAGCGCAGAGTCCACGACGGTGTTTTTGCAGGCGAACATCTCGGCGCGGCCGAGGATGATACAGTTGACGACAATCAGCGCCAGGTAGACGCCCAGCGTCTTGTACAGGTCGGGCACGAATGCCTGCAAAACCATCTGTACGACGGTAACAAATGTTGCGATGATGACGATGTAGCACGGCAGGTGCACCTTGGCCGGGATGACCTTGCGCAGTGCCGAGATAACGATGTTGGAGCAGACCAAAACAAACGTCATGGCCAGGCCCATGCCCAACGCACCGGAAACGGTGGTGGTGACAGCCAGTGCCGAGCAGCAGCCCAGCACCAGGCGCAGAACAGGGTTTTCACGGATGATACCGGCCGTAAAAACTTTCCACTTGCTCGGTTTTTCGTTCATCCTTACTGCACCCCCTTGATCTCGTTATTGTAGCAGTCGATGGCTGCATTGATGGCGTTGAACGCGCCATTGCTGGAGTAGGTCGCACCGGCAATGCTGTCCACAGGGCTGCCGCTGCTGACCTCTCCCCCATTCCAGCCGATGAAGCCGGAGGCAAAGGAGTCGCCAGAAACCTTGGAGCCGATGCCGGTGGTCTGGGTGGAGCCATCGATGGAAATGCCGGAGACAGTGCCGTCGGCGCTGAAGGCGACATAGACGGTGACGTCCTTGCCGGAGTAGCCGGAGGCCGCAGCCTTGACGGCCACATCGCCGTTGGCGGTCTTGACGGCACCCTGCACATTGGCGGTGGTCAGGCCGTCGATGGCAGTCATGCTGTCGGTGGTCGTGCCCTCGGGCAGAACGGAGACATAGGCGGCCAGGGTCTCGGCCTGGGTGTTTTCTTCAATGATCGGTGCGGTGATGTCGTTCAGCACGGCCAGCAGGGCGCTGCAGACCAGGCAGATGACGACCAGCACGATGACAGGCAGCACAAGCTCCTTGAAGGCGCTCTGCTTCTCGGTATTCTGCTTTTCAGCCATTATTCAGCACCGCCTTTCTTGGCCTTTTTGGGCTTTTTGTAGCCCAGCGGCGTCTGGTGGCCCCAGGCGTTGAACCAGGGGGTCATCAGGTTGCCCAGCAGGATGGCGTAGCTCATGCCCTCATTCATTGAGCCGAAGTGGCGGATGAGGAAGGTGATAAGGCCGATGAACACGCCGTAGAACAGCTTGCCTTTGGTGGTGAAGGGGCTGGTGACGTAGTCGGTCGCCATAAAGACAGAGCCGAACAGCAAACCGCCGGACATACACTCGATGAGGGCAGTGTAGGGGCTGCCGGTGTTGAGGGCCGTCAGCACGAACACGGTCGCCACGATGGTGACAGGGATCGTGGCCTGGATGGTCTTAGTGGCAACGAGATAGGCAAAGCCAAGCAGAATTGCCAGTACGCAGACCTCACCCATCATACCGCCGTGCAGACCCAGGAACATATCCAGCAGGGACAGGCTCGTCTTGTCCGCCACGGCCAGCGGCGTGGCGGAGGCCAGCGCGTCCACGGCCATGTCGGGGTAGACGTAAGCGGTCATGCGGGAGGTGAAGCCCAGGAACAGCACGATACGGCCTACGAGGGCGGGGTTGGCAAAGTTGTAACCCAGGCCGCCGAAGAGCTGCTTGGTGATGACGATAGCCACAAACGCACCGACAACGGCGATCCACAGCGGCATACCGACAGGCATATTCAGCGCCAGGATGATGCCGGTGACAACGGCGGACAGGTCCCCCACCGTGTTCGGCTTTTTCAGCAGCATTTCATACAGGTATTCAAACGCCACACAGGCCAGCGTGGTCACAGCGACCAGCACAATGGCCTGCACGCCGAAGATCAGCCCGGCAGCCAGCACGGCGGGCAGCAGCGCAATGACAACATTGCCCATCAGCCCGCGGGTGGTGGATGCTTCGCGGATATGCGGCGAGGCGGTAACGATCAGACGATCTTCCATGGGTTATTTGCCTCCTTTCCGCAGCTCGGCCATGTACCAGCCCTTGGCAAGGCCCATCGTCTGGCTGACGGGGCGCTTGGCCGGGCAGGCGTAGGTGCAGCTGCCGCAGGCTACGCACAGATCGACGCAGCGTGCTTTCAGCGCAGAGAAGTCCTTGTTGGCAAAGTCCTGCGCAATGACCACAGGCTCCAGGCCCATGGGGCAGGCTTCGATGCAGCGGCCGCAGCGGATGCAGGCCGAAGGCTCAGGCAGGGCGGCAGCCTGCTTGCTGAACAGCAGCAGGCCGTTGTTCTGCTTGAGCACCGGGAAATCTGCGCTTGGGGCGGCGGCACCCATCATCGGGCCGCCGAAAATGATCTTGCCCAGCTCGACACCCTCTTTGATGCCGCCGCAGGCTTCGATCACGTCGCGGTACAGCGTGCCGATGGGCACCTCGATGTTCTGGGGCTTGGCGATGGCATCGCCCTCGACGGTGACGCGCTTCGACACCAGAGGAATGCCGGTCTTGAGGAACTTGCCCAGCGTGGACACAGAGGTCACGTTCATGATGACGCAGCCGGCATCCGCGGGCAGGCCCGGCTTGCCGGAAGGGCCGACCTGCGGCACTTCGCGGCCGGTGCAGGTCTCGACGAGCGTTTTCTCGGCGCCCTGCGGGTAGCGCATGGGCAGGCCCTTGACCTCGACGCCCTTCATCTCGCGGGTCAGCGAGGTGAGCAGGTCGATACACTCGGGCTTGTTGCGCTCAATGCCGATGATGCAGTGCGGGATCTCGCAGTACTTCATGACAGCGGTGATGCCGGAGATGATCGTGTCGCTGCACTCCATCATCTCGCGGCAGTCGGTGGTCAGGTACGGCTCACACTCGGCCGCGTTGATGAGCAGCGTGTCGATGGTGTTGGCCGCCAGCTTGACGTGGGTCGGGAAGCCCGCGCCGCCGACGCCCACCAGACCGCAGGCCTGGACAGCTGCCATCAGGCTTGCCTTGTCGGTGACGACCGGCGGCACGCAGGCCGGGTCAACGGTCTGTGCACCATCGGTCTTGATGGCAACGGCGGTAGCCATGCTGCCGTTGGCCATACGCAGCGGGGCGACATCCTGCACGGTGCCGGACACGCTGGAATAGATGTTGGCGGACACAAAGCCGCCGGCCTTGCCGATCATGGTGCCTACCATGACGGTGTCGCCTTTTTTGACGACCGGCTCTGCGGGCGCGCCGATGTGCATGGACATGGGAATGACAACGTGCTCAGGCACCGGCATCTTGTTGGTCGGCTGCCCGGCTGTCGCCTTCGTATGCGGCACAGCAGCACCCTTGGCAGAGCGCTTTAGGGACTTGAACAATCTGATTTCCCCCGTTTCTCTCATTTTTCTCGTCCGGCAGGTCAGGTTTGCTCCCCTGCACAGGCGGATAACAATACACTTTAATTGTATCATCTTTGGGGTTCAAGTCAAGCAATCAAATGGGATAAACAGGCTATTTTGCCCCGAACCCGCAAGATTTGCAACAATTTTCGCAATCGATGCAGGATAAGAAAGGTGTATAAAAATTAACAATCCAACAAAGAAAATGGACACCTGTCGAAACAAGTGCCCATTTCTTATTTACAGATCAATCTCCTGCAGCCGCAGCAGCGCCAGAATATAAATCTTCAGCGCCTCGATCAGCTTTTCAAACGGCGTGCCCTCGTTGGCACCGTGCATCGGGCCGGCAAAATCCGGGATGACGATGTCGGTGTGCTCGGGGCCGAAGCTGACTGCATACGGGAAGTGGCGCGCGTAGGTGCCGCCGCCCATCGTGAAGGGGGTCTTGCCCTCGCCGGTCACATCGTTGTAGGTGTTGATGAGCGTTTGGATGGCCGGGCTGTCCGCGTCGATGTAGAACGGCACACGGCTCGTCACATTCTCGATTTTTGCCGCTGTGCCGCAGACTTTCTCCATGGCGGCGGTCATCTTTTCAGGGTCGGTGTTCGTGGGGTAACGGCAGTCGAAGCTCTGGCGGATGATGCCGTCCTGCATCTCAATCGTGCCGCCGATGATGGTAAGCGGGTCAAACAGGCCGTCGTCTGCGGCAATGCCCAGGGCGCTGCCATCGGTGGCGGCGTGCAGGGTGTGCAGCACCTGCAGGTAGGCTTCCTCCTGCGGGGTGCAGACACCGCTC
The DNA here is from genome assembly GCF_057431175.1 of Gemmiger sp. NCBI lineage: Bacteria > Bacillati > Bacillota > Clostridia > Eubacteriales > Oscillospiraceae > Gemmiger > Gemmiger sp. Next base: position 44,776 of record NZ_DBMDDV010000024.1, read on the forward strand.
TTGAGCAGGCAGTCCACGATCAGGCTGATGGCGTTGACGGTGCCCTCGGGCATGGCAGCGTGGCCGCTCTTGCCCCAGCCGCGGATGACGGTGGAACCACCCTCCCCTGCCTCAAAGGTCACGCCTTCGGTCTGGATCAGCGCGCCAGCGCCCACCTGCACGGTGCAGGATGCGCGGTCAGGCACGGCGTTGTGGGCCACGCCGCCCTCAAAGGCGGTGATGATGCCCTTCTCAAACTTGGGGCTGACGATCTCGCCGTTAAAGCCGCCCTTTTCGCCGTTGCAGACCGGGAACTCGGCGTCGGGGGTGAAGCAGAATGCGGGCATCGGGTAATGCTCGGCGTAGTAGTCTACGTCGTGCATATTCGTCTCTTCGTTGGCACCCAGCAGCGCACGCACCGGGTATTTCAGCGCTGCACCGCTGTCTTTCAGGTATTTCAGCGCATACAGGCACAGGATGCTGGGGCCTTTATCGTCGGCCACGCCGCGGCCCAACAACCAGCCATCCCGCACGCGGACGGTGTAGGGGTCAGCGTCCCAGCCATTGCCCTCGGGCACAACGTCGGTGTGGGTGATGGTGGCAAGGAACTTCTGGCCGTCGGCAATCTTGCCGGTCTCGGCCCAGCCGATGTAGCTGTCGGCTTTCCGCGCCATAGACATCCATACGGGAAAAGTAA